>JADYZD010000115.1 GCA_020853295.1 Bacteroidia bacterium
GAGGTTTTTTTAGGGTCGAGCCAAATATTGCCACCTTCACTTTTGCCAAATTTGGTGCCATCTGATTTGGTGATTAGCGGAGCTGTTAGGGCAAAGGCTTCACCACCCGTTTTTCTGCGAATCAATTCTGTGCCAGTAGTAATGTTTCCCCACTGGTCGCTACCACCCACTTGAAGTTTACAATTGTTGTGGTTGTATAAATGCAAAAAATCGTAGCCTTGCACCAATTGGTAAGTGAATTCTGTAAAAGACAAACCACCACTTTCCAAACGGTTTCGCACGCTGTCTTTGCTCATCATATAGCTTACAGTAATATGCTTGCCCACATCTCTAATAAATTCTAAAAAACCAAAGTTTTTGAACCAATCGTAATTGTTTACCATTACTGCTTTGTTATCGCCATTTTCAAAATCGAGAAATTTCATCAGTTGTTTTTTCTGACACTCAAGATTGTATAAAATGGTTTCAGTATCCAGCATTTTGCGTTCATCGCTTTTGCCGCTTGGGTCGCCCACAAGGCCTGTTGCGCCGCCCACAAGTGCTACAGGTTTATGCCCAGCCCTTTGCAAATGAATGAGCAACATTATTGGCACCATATTGCCAATATGAAGCGAATCGGCAGTAGGATCAAAGCCTGCATAGCCGGTTACCATTTCAGTATTGAGCAACTCATTGGTTCCGGGCATCATGTCGTGCAACAAACCGCGCCAACGAAGTTCTTCTGCGTAGTCAAAATTTGGGGTAAAGGCCATAAGCCTGCAAAATTAAGGAATCAAATTCCCATTTGGAAGAAGAAGCTTAAATTGGCTTTGTTCCAAGGGCATCGGAAATGGCCTGTTTTAACTCCAGAGTTTGATCATCTGAGAGGCCGCTGGTGGCAAATGAAACCACTTGTGCTGTTTCCTTAAGCATAAAATTAATTTCATATTCCAAGTAATCTACCCTTTGCAAATAATTCCAAGGAATATAAATAAAACGTGAAATAATATTTTGTCGCCAGCTAATTCCATCTTTATTTACTTTAACAAAATATTGTCCTCTGAGTTTGAAATAAAACACGATTAACAAAGGCAAAACAATTGCCAAATAAATAAAACCACCGGTCCAACTAAAAAATCCGAAATGAAAGGCCCAGCCTACAAAGCAGAGAATGCCTGCAACCACCAAAATGGGAATTTCTGCCTTGGATTTTGGTATTGAAAATTCAAAATCAATCATTGTGCTGAATCATCATTTTTTGAGATTGATTTCCGCATTTAATCATATAAATGCCATTCGGTAATTCTTTGGTATTCATGTTTAAACCCACAGAATTTTGCAAAATTTCTACGTATTGTTTTTTGCCCAAAACATCATAAACTACCACGTCTTTAGGTTCAATAACATTGTTTGAAATGACTTGAATTTCTGCAGCGCCTGGATTTGGAAATATTTTAAATTCTACCGCATTTAAGCTAAAAATTTGGGAAAGACCTCCAGAAATTTCAATAAAGAAATTCTTTACAGTATCGGGTTGTGTTAATGGGGTGGTGCCCAATTTTCCATAAGCAATAACAGGAATTTTAATGGGATATATACCCCCCATTGAGGTTTTGCCTGAGATTTTTACACAGCGCACCTCATCCCATACAAATACACAACGCGGGTGGCTGCACTGGTAGTTAAAACCATTGGGCAATCCTATTACCCCAGAGGCTTTAATAGAATCTACTTTTACTTTTACTTTGGCCGGACCAATAGAAATGGTGGTATCTCTTACCGATAAAACCGAAATGGTTTGAGAATAAAAGGAATCTGCTAAACCTTTGGGCAATGAATTTGGATAATAGCCAGGAGATTTAATAGAGGTATCCGGTAGGCACTGTGCGGATAACTTTACCCCGAAATGCGCGATTGCGAGTAAAATTAGAAATAGAATCTTGCGTATCATTGTGGAAATACAGCACAAAATTACCATGCAAATACGAATGAACAAGATATTTCTTTTGCTTATTCTCATATTTATTTCAGGCCTTGTGCAGGCCCAAACACGTTTTAGGTTTGCCACCCCCGATGGTTTTTCTATAAGCGGAGTGAAAGTAAATGCCTATACCCCTTTTGGAATAGAGGTGTTTTTGTATTCAGACAGTGTAAATGGGGATTTTCTTTCTCACAAAGGGTTTAACAAATTGCATGTAGAAGGAAAAAATTACAAAACCCTAGATACCATATTCAAAACTGAAATACCTGTAGGTGCCAATATCACTTTTGTGCTACAACCCGAATACCAATGGTTAGATGAGGCCGTAGTCAGCACATCTAGATCTGAAGTAAAACTTAAAGAAAGCCCTGTAAGTATAACTATAATAAAACCTTATCTTTCAGAAAATAAGATTGCAACCGATATTTCTCAAACCTTAGATCAGGTACCAGGGGTAAATGTGGCAGATAACCAGGTAAATATTAGAAATGGAAATGGATGGAGTTATGGAGCTGGTAGCAGGGTGGCGGTTTTGGTAGATGATTTGCCCATGCTTAGTGCCGATGCTCAAACGGCGCAATTCGGTTTTATGCCATTGGAAAATTTGGCTTCAGTAGAGGTGGTAAAATCGGCAGGATCGGTGCTCTATGGCTCTTCTGCACTCAATGGAATTGTTAACTTAAGAACAGCAGATGCCACATCCACAGCTCATGGCCGTATCTCCACTTTTGGCATGGTGTATGGCCCAGCCGCAAAAGACAGTTTAAATTGGAGTCAATCCCCGCGAATTGCAGCAGGTTTGAATGGGTATTATTCAAAAAAAATTAAAAACGTTGGCCTAACAGTATCCATGAATATGCTGAACAACCAAGGCTATCGCATGAATGAATACGAAAAAAGATTGCGGCTGGCTGGCAAGGTTAAGGTACAGTCTACCAAAATAGTTGGATTGGAATATGGCATGGCAACGGCTTTGCAGGATGGGAAAAACGGTTCTTTTTTGTTATGGCATACCTATGGTCAAGGCTATGTGCCCCTAGACAGTGCATATAATTTTAGCAATGCTAAAAAATGGAGTTTTGACCCCTTTATCACTTATGCCCGCAATGGTTGGACCCACAAGTTTTTGGGCAGGACTTTGGTTTTGGACAATAAAATTGACAATGGGGATAGCCAAAATCAGGACAACGGAAGCAGTCTTATTTATGCAGAATACAGGGTTGCGAAAAGTACATTTAGCAACCGTTTGCTCTTTTCTGGTGGCTTGGTTTCCAGCGCTGGTGAAACCCATTCGCCGCTGTTTAGCGGATCGCAAACCAGCAAAAACAAATCGGTGTATTTGCAAACCGATTTGAAATTGGTTCGACTGAAACTGTCATTGGGAGGCAGATACGAGCATTTTAAGCTCAATAGTTTTCAGCAAAGCAGGCCTGTATTTAGGGCTGGTGCCAATTACACTTTGGCCAGGTATACTTTTTTAAGGGGCAGTTGGGGCCAAGGTTACCGTTTTCCAAGCATGGCAGAGGCATTTATATCCACTACGGCAGGCTCGGTAAGGGTATACCCCAATCCGGCTTTAAAGCCTGAGACTGGTGAAAACATAGAATTTGGCTTAAAACAGGGTTACAGACTGGGCAAATTTAGGGCGTATGCTGATGTTGCCGCCTTTAGCACCACCTACCGCAATTTAATGGAATTTACGTTTGCCCAATGGGGAAGCCTAACACAACCATTGCTGGGTTTTGGTTTTAAAAGTGTGAATACAAAAAAGGCAAGAATATCTGGGTTTGAAATAGAAACAGCAGGAACGGGTAAGTGGGGCAAAGCAGACATCAGTTTGCTCGCGGGCTATACCTATACCAACCCCATCAGCTTGGAGCCCGATAGCATTTTTGCAAATGATTTTAGTGGAAATGCCCTTAGTTATGCAGTAACCCGGGCGGAACAAAACACGGCTTTGAAATACAGATTCAGGCACCTCATTAGGGCCGATGTGCAGGTACAGTATCAGAAATGGGAGTGTGGCTTGGGTTTTAAATACAATTCCATGATGCTAAATATGGATGACGCATTTGTAAGTGTGATAAGTCCTTCTATTAAAACGGCTTGGAAAACATTGGGCGCTGCAAAGGTTTTTGATTTGAGGGTAGCATATTTAATAAGAAAAGATACCAAGCTTAATTTTCAGATTTTAAATGTATTCAATAGCCTTTACATGTACCGTCCAGCCGACCTAAGGCCACCAAGGAGCTATCAGTTACAATTGTCCTATTGGTTTTAGAAAACCAAAGCAAGTATGGGTTTTTATTCCCCATGAATAATAGTTACTTTTGCGGCTCCTAAAAACGAAAACAAAATGAGTTCTGTAAAAGTTGCCATCAATGGCTTTGGCCGCATCGGCCGTCTGGTGTTTCGCCAGATTTACAACATGGAAGGTATCGATGTTGTTGCAATTAATGACTTAACCAGTCCAGCGGTTCTTGCCCATTTGTTAAAATACGACAGTGCACAAGGTCGTTTTGGTCAAACCGTTACCGCTACTGAAAATTCTATTGTGGTAAACGGACATGAAATAAAAATTTATGCTCAGAAAGATCCTGCACAAATTCCATGGGGCAACCACGGTGTGGATGTGGTGATTGAAAGTACGGGTTTCTTTACCGATAAAGACAAAGCCGCGGCCCACCTTACAGCAGGTGCTAAGCGTGTAGTTATTTCTGCACCCGCAACTGGCGATTTAAAAACCGTTGTTTACAATGTGAACCACGAGATTTTAGATGGTTCTGAAACCATTATCAGCTGTGCAAGTTGCACCACAAACTGCCTTGCACCCATGGCAAAAGCATTAAACGACAGTTATACCATATTGGCAGGTAGCATGACCACCATTCATGCCTACACCAACGACCAAAACACATTGGATGCTCCACATCCTAAAAACGATTTGCGTCGTGCCCGTGCAGCTGCTCAGAATATTGTTCCAAATAGCACCGGTGCTGCCAAAGCCATAGGCTTGGTTTTGCCCGAATTAAAAGGCAAATTGGATGGAGGCGCACAACGTGTACCTACCATTACCGGTTCTGTAACAGAATTGACCTGTGTATGTGAGAAAAAAACCACCGCAGAAGAAGTGAATGCTTGCATGAAAGCAGCATCAAACGAAAGTTTCGGATACACTGAAGAGGAATTGGTAAGTACTGACATTATCGGAATTACTTATGGTTCATTGTTCGATGCAACCCAAACCAAAGTGGTAACCGTAGGCGATACCCAATTGATAAAAGTGGTAAGCTGGTACGACAATGAGATGAGCTATGTAAGTCAATTGGTGCGCACAGTGCATCATTTTGCAAAGCTGATTTCTTAATAAATTAAAATTTCTTGAAAAACCCCGGAATTGCTTTCGGGGTTTTTTGTTTTAAATTCACCATGTTATTGATGTATTTTCAATTTAATTTTGAACCATGATACCCCCCGGCAAATACACCCACTACAAAGGCAAGGAATACGAAGTAATGGGTATGGCTCTCCACAGTGAAACACTAGAAAAAATGGTGGTGTATAAGCCCCTATATTCCACACCAGATATTCCTGAAGGGACTTTGTGGGTAAGGCCTTTGGACATGTTTATGGAAAATGTGGAGGTACATGGTAAGACAGTGCCGAGGTTTAAAAAAACCGATAATGGTTAATTCGGTTCTAAATTTGTAGTCTACATGGCATTGAAATTCAGGATTTTTTTATTGTTGAATGTTATCGCATTTGGTGTTCATGCACAAGTGTTATTGCATTTGGATTCCTCTGCAGATTTGGAATTGCGCAAAGGCAGGATTAAGGCTGTTCCTGTAATTATTGAGAATGGGAATGCTACAGTGGCTTTGGTGAAATTGAAATTAAATTTCGGTGTATTGTACCAAAACAATTATGCCCTTAAAGCAGGTGAAAAACGCAAGTGTTTGGTGTTTTTTAATCCGGGTGAATATCCCCAAAATGAATCCCTCTTGCTCAAAGCCTTTGGGGTGGATACTGTAAACGGGATTCTTGAATTGGCCGACAGTTTGAGCATCCATTTAAAGTATGAAAAATTTAAGGAAAATACCTCAAATAAAATAGTGCAGTTTGGTTATTTAATTCGTGATTTTGGAGTTATTCCCGAAGGGGAAATGGTATTTACCCGTTTTGAATTTTTGAATTTCGGCACAGATAATATTTCAGTTGTTTCTGTAGAATCATCATGCGGGTGTTTGCCTGTGTACTATGATACTTTAGGCGTATCTACAGGCAATGTTGGTTATATTGATATGGAGTTTTACTCTGAAAACAGGCCTGGATTTTTTCAAAAAACAGCGGTGGTGCAACTCAGTAACGGAGAAAGTTTTGTGCTTTCAGTTACGGGAGAGGTGCAACCACCGCAATTGTATGACGCATACCGTTAAATCAATCGGTATTTAGCATTTCGTTTCTAAATTCTTTGAGGCTTTTGTTAAAGCCTTCAAAACCTTCAAAAACAAGAGAGCTGAACAAGTAAATGAAAATCAAAGGGAAGAACCACCAAACCAACAATGCTTCGCGGATGTTGCGACCAGAATGGCCGGTAAATTGGGTAACGATAGCACCAATTGTGCTAAGGATAAAGTAGGCAGCGATAAAAATGATTGCGTTCATGATATTATACGATTAAAGGGTTAAACATGTGCCACTTTAACATGGCGTTTATTACTAGAACGTGTATACCTTTAAAAGTTGCCTTGGTAAATGTCAGATTATAAAAAATATGCCTTTTATGGGCATATTCAGACTATTCTCTGACAAAACGTAGGCTATATCGTGTATTTGCACCCTGAATTACCAAGGTGTAAATTCCTGAACTCAGTTGGCTGATTTGAAAATTATTTACACCAGTCATGGGCAATGCAATGGTTTTGCCCACAGCATCTATGGCCAAAACTGATTCAATTTTGGCTACACCCGTAACTACAATAGAATTGCTTGAAGGATTGGGGTAAATGCCCAGTACAGGTATTTTTTGGGTATTGATACCGTTGAACTGCACCTCAAAGTTGGAAGTTAAAGTGTCGTTTTCAGGATATTTATCACCAGATTTGACAATGGCTGTAGCTGTATATTTACCCGGTACGTTAAAATCCCAAGGTTTGTTTGCCAATACCGATTTGGTATTTCCAATTTTAAGACCACTAAATACATTACTGTCGGTAAACATGAAATTTTTATTGGCATCTTGTATATAGAAATACACTTTTCCACCTGAATTGGCAGCGGTATCCATGCCTTTTTGTTGTATTTCTACCCCTGGTATTTTGCTGCCACTGGTGTGTAAAATAACACTGCCTGGGGCAGGTTCTAGCCAATTTATTAATGCCGCATCTATTTTCTTAATAACGAAGAATGTGGCATAGCTGGTATCGTTAAAAAAGTTTTCATCTGAAGTAGAAAAAGTGTGCACCCTAAGGGTATAAATACCACTGTCTTTTGGCATAAAAGTTTTATTAAAAAGAATGGTTTTTTCTGATTTTGCATTTAATGAATCGTTCAAAACATCGGTATGTACTTTTAATCCATGGTAAAAAATATCTGCAGTAATTTTTAATTCCTGCATTTTTAATTTACCTGCGTTGCTAATGGTGACTCTAACTGGAATTTGGCTTACCCTAGCTTCATAATTCACCGAACTTATAGGCGTATCAATGCTTTTAACAAAAGCATCTTTGCCCACAGTAACCCAAAAACTGCCCAATGCGGTGTCGTTTTTGCGGTTTACATCGCCAGCATAATTGGTGTAAGCAATGATTTTATTTTGTCCGGCATACAATGGATAAAATGTATTTGCAAAGGTGAGGTCAAAAGTTTTTCCGGTATCCAAATTTAAACTTTTAATGTCTTGATATACTTTTTGATTTCCATTCCATATTTGAAAAATAACAGGGGCCAAATCAGCATTTTTTACAAAGCCATTGTTGGCGATTCTCAGCTTGGGCGCATATGGTCCTGAGCCCACAGCGAGTGTATCTGATGGCAGTGGAGTAAGCACTTTATTTGACAAATAATCATACGGAAAACCCACGTAAAAATCTTGTTTAAATGAGTCATTAAATTGCACCAAATCTAAGGGGAAATTAGATTTTAATCTAAGGGTATATAGTCCTTTAACCGGGGGTTTAAATAATTTAGACAATTGTGCTTGTACCGATTTTTTGGCATCTACATTAATTTTAATAGTGTCAATATAAACCTGATTGGTATAAATGCTGCTGATGCGGCAAGCCACCTTAACATCTGTGGCATCTAGTATTCCATCATTATAAATTCTAAAAATGGGTTTAAAAGAAATGCCGGGAGTATAGAATAAATTCTTGGCGGGTAAAAGAGAAGAATCGATTCCCAAATCGTAAGGTTTATACACATATACATTGCGGGTAATGGTATCATTAATACGCGATGCATCGCCGTTCATGGTTACTGTAAACTGCACTTTTAGTTTGCCTGTATCTACGCATAAATAGGTGGGCCAAGTGAGAATCCTTGAATTGAATTTTAACAAAGAAAGTGTTTGAGATTTGTTGTAAATTTCTTTATTGCCTTTGTAAATTACACAGCGTGCAACAAAACTGGTAGAATTGTCGTAACCTGGGTTTTGCACTGTAGCGGTGGGCATAAAAGTGTCTTTTAAATATTCATATGTTGCATTGTTTGGCGGATCATACACTGTGGTAACCATTACGTCTTTTTTAACACCCACATAGAATTTGCGCCTAGCAGTATCGTTGTCTTTGATTTGGTCGCTTTTAAGGGTGGTGTAAATAAGTACTTCATGTTCGCCAAAGTCTTTTGGATAGAATTTTTTAGGGAAAGTATAGGTTTTACGGCGGCCAGATGAAAGCGTATCCGACATTTTTTCTTTGTAAACCAATTTGCCAAAAACCCGAATTTCACAAAATACATCAAAAGAATCTTTAAGGTCGGTGGCTCCGATATTGGCAACAGTACCAATTGGGGCCATGGTATCTGTAGTATAGCGGTTTATACTGTCTTTGGGATAATCTGCAGAAATGGCGGTTAAATCAGAATCGCCCTGCATTCTGGGTTCTATTAAGAATTTAAATGGGGCATCAGGAGCAAAATCTTGCCAAGAGGTATCGCCTGCAGGTGCCGAATAAAAAAATGTAGACGGCCTAACAGGATCTTCTACTTGATAACCGAAAGCCACGTTGTTGGTGCCCAATTGGCGAACCCCAACAAAGAATGCCCCATTAACAGTTACCGGTTTCTTTAAGTCAAGAATATAATTGCCGCCCACGGATGTTAAGGAATCGCTGATATAAATGAGTTTTCCGGGTTTTACGCCAGAGGTGCTTTGTTCCCAAATGCCAATGCGGAAAGGCCTACCGCCAATGCCAAAATTCACCGTTATTTGGTTCAGAGATTTGGAAGAATTGGCATAAAAACGGGCTACAAAATCACCAGTGGTGCCATTAAACCCAATACCACCTGGGGCTGGACTTTGACTTACATCGCGGTATGAATAAATATTTTCATTGTGTAATCTTAAAGAAAAGGCCTTGCTATTTCCAAAATTACCGGTAATTCCGGCATACACACTGTCGAGTCCTTTTTTGGTGGGTTGAAGCGAGGGGATGCTAAAAAACGCCTGTTTGTTTTTATTTAAACTCACCTTTACACTGTCTTCGCCTTTGTTGGTGCCTTGCATCCAAGTTCTTACATTGGCATTGCTCACATCCAATTTGCCCACATTGCGCAATAGCACCCTTACGCTATCTGGATTACCAAGTGGCACTGGCATTTTGCCCAAACTATATACGCCCAGAACCGAGAGTTCCCTGTCTTTTCTGGGATAATTAATAATGATTGTAGGGTGGTATTCGGCACTTGCAGTTAGGGAATTTTGCAAAACGGTATCCCTAGAATATTTGGATTGGTTAGCCGCAAAGCCCGACACAGTGGTGCCACTTTCAAAATAGAAAAATACATTGGCCGATTGTACCGCAGTTTGGGTGTATTCCACCAAAAGCAATAAATTTTCTCCAACAGTGCTGTCAAAAACATAAGCTGAGCTGAATGGCATGGTATGGAAACCTTCTTCTGCACCTATATCTGTGGGGTTTTGATTGTATACCAGTTTGGCATTGCTAATGGTATTGGACCAATCCAAGCTTCCAGAACCAAAGTCGTAAAGAGAGGTATTTCCCACATACATTTTTACATTGCATGAGGTGTTGAGCAAATTGCCCACAGACCGCCTAAATTCAATACTGGTAATGCTATCGCCATTTTTTAGGTTGCCCAAAACTGTTTTTGGATAGATGTACGCAAACCGGCTATTGTATTTTGCTAGGCCAACACTTGCGGTAAAAGGACCTGCAATATTGCTGAGGAAGCTACCATCACCAATACGCACATATTGGGCATTGGAATGTGCTGTATAGGCAGCAATCAAAAACAGAAAAGAGTAAAATTTGCGCATTATAACAAATGTAAGCAGTTTGTCATGCAACTCCAACACATCATTAATTTTTTGAACCATTGCTGACATATTGTTTTCTTTGCAGTTGTTGAACCGTCAGGAATTAATAAACCGAATTAAAAGCACAACCAGTTATTTGTGCACGGGGCTGGATACAGAAATGTCCAAGCTACCCTTGCATTTAGAAAAAAATGGAAAGGGGCTGCTGGCCTTTAATAAAGCCATTGTTGATGCCACAGTAGACCACAGTGCTGCTTTTAAAATAAATACCGCATTTTACGAACAATACGGTGCCAAAGGCTGGGAATGGATGGCAGAAACCTTGTCTTTTATCCCCTCAAATGTGCTCCGAATAGCAGATGCCAAGCGCGGTGACATAGGCAATACCAGCACCATGTATGCCAGGGCATTTTTTGAACACATGGATTTTGATGCTATTACCGTAGCGCCTTACATGGGAGAAGACAGTTTACGGCCGTTTTTGGAGTTTAAAGACAAATGGGTAATTTGTTTGGCACTTACAAGCAACCCTGGGCATGCCAATTTTCAAAAATTGGAAAGCGGGGGTAAAAAATTGTATGAAAGTGTAATTGAAACCGTTTGCAAATGGGGAAATGAAGAAAATTTGATGTTTGTGGTAGGCGCTACCAGGGCTGAAGATGTAGCCCATATTCGGAGTATGATACCCGATCATTTTTTACTGGTGCCGGGTGTAGGTGCACAAGGTGGCAGCTTGCAAGATGTAAGCCGCGCAGGATTAAATAGCGATGCAGGATTGCTGGTGAATTCTTCAAGAGGAATTATTTATGCATCCAATGGGCCTGATTTTGCGGAGGCTGCAAATATTGAAGCCCGCAAGTTGCAAGAAGAAATGCAAGCCTTGTTGAATTTAAAATGATGGCTTTAAACTGGAAAGGCATTGTATTGTATGGGCTGGGAATAGCCTTGCTGGCTTTGGTTGGCAATATTCTGCGATTGTATTTATTGGTAAAACACTACCAACCTGAAGGGTTTACACTTGCATTGGGTGGAATATTTCTGGTTTTGGGAATGTTCATGGCGAATGTGATGAAAAAAACTTCGGATCAGGATGTGCCAGAAATACAACCCATGGGCTCAAATACGCTGGATAGTTTTGCGGAAAAGCAAGGATTGAGTGTTACAGAAAAAGCCATATTGGAGTTGTTGATCACGGGTTTGTCCAATGCGGAAATTGCAGATAAAAGGCATGTGTCTGAGAACACAGTAAAAACGCACCTTAGCAATATTTACAGCAAAACCGGAGTAGGAAGTAGGGCCAAGCTAATTTCCTTGTTGCGCGCTTAGAAATGCTTGTTTTATCAAATAAAACCGTATTTTCGTTTACATGAAAAAAGGCATATCCATATTTTTGGTAATGGTTTTCTGTAGCCAAGTATTTGGTCAAAAGTCAATTACAATGGGTTTGGGCAGTTTTACACCCAAGGGCAATTTCAAAAAAACATTGTCTGATGCGCAGCCAGGCGGTTTAAGCATGCAGTTCAATGGTGGTATTAAACAAATACCCAAATTGGAATGGGGACTGGATTTTGGAATTGTAATGTATACCTACCGCGAATACGATGTTACTTTTACGCCTAAAGGAAAAACCACACCCAAAACCATAGCTGTTTATGAAGATGATTGCATGATACAAATGGGAGTAAACTCGAAATACAGTTTTTGGAGAGACCGAACATTTATGCCCTATGCCACGGTGCAAACCGGAGTAAATAAGTTCTTTAGCCATATAGACCCTGTTGAGGAAAATACGGGATATGAAAGCAAGTTTAAATGGCAAGGAAATGCAGCTTATGCTGGTTTTGGTATCGGCACCAGGGTAGATTTGAGTAGGTTGTTTGGCAATAAAACAGCTACTTATAAATTTATTTTAGACCTTAGCAATACTTGGAATGCTGGATCGGTTGCGAGTTATAGGTATTTTAAGAATGATGAAGCCCCGCATGAAAATTTGGATTTTGGGGTGCACCGCACAGCGACACCCTTTGGCCAGTTCAAGTGCTCTTTTGGCCTTTTCTGGTAAACAAAAAAGTAAAAATCATCCTAAAGTATGAGGCCGTTTAAAGCCTCAAAGCACATTTTTGCGGCAAATGAAAAAGTATATTTTAAGATTCGGCTTGCTTTCAGGGCTGCTGTTAATGGCCTATTTGGCTATTGTTTTTTCTACATTCGACAAAAAGAACTTCGACATGTCAGGTGGCATGTTGTTGGGCTTTTCCATGATGGCAATTGCCTTTGCCATAGGCATGATACTGGCAATGTTCCAGTACAAAAAAGAACATGGAGTAATTAAGCTAAACCAAGCGTATTTGTTGTGTTTGGGCATTGTAGTCATCGCATGTATACTGTATGTAATCGGTTGGGCCTTGGTATACCATTTTATTTTCCCCGATTTTAAGGATTGGTATGGCTCATGTATGGATGCCCAATTTAAAGCAGGAAAAGTATCAAAAGCGGATTTTGATATGTCGGCAGAGATGATGAAGAACTATGACAATCCTTTGTATTTTACCTTGTATACGTTCATGGAATCACTGCCCTTTGGTTTGCTGATTGCAGTTGTATTAGCGCCTATTTTCTGGTTTTTGAACAGGAAGAAGAAATAAAATAGTTAAGTAATAAAAAAGGCTGCTAAAAGCAGCCTTTTTTATTACTTACGTTTTCTACCTTGTTTGGGGAATTAAGTAGTTGTTTTACAATTATTTAAAAAAGAAATTCTTGAATAAATATGGGTTTTTAAAATTGCTGAACAGTGTAAAATAACACCACAGTACTTTTTAATTCCATTTTTTTAGGTATGTTTACATTTTAACATATTATCAGTTTCACAAAATCTACCCAGATGAGTAAGCTATCAAACCCCATTGAAAAGATAAAATCTTCATACCAAGTCGTGGTAATCGGCTCTGGTTATGGAGGTGCAATTACAGCCTCAAGGCTTGCCAGAGCTGGGCAACAGGTTTGTGTAATTGAACGCGGAAATGAAATCCGGCCTGGAGAGTATCCAAACACTTTGCTGGGTGGTACCAGCGAAATTCAGGTACATACTGAAGATTCAGACTTTGGATCACCCACGGCGATGATAGAACTCTATGCGCACCAAGGCATGAGTGCCAGTGTGGGTTGTGGATTGGGGGGTACCTCATTGATCAATGCCAATGTTTCCATACGCCCTGATGAGAGGGTGTTTGAAGACGACTCCTGGCCCAAAATATTTAGGGAAGAATATAAGGATCCCAATAGCTTGTTTAATAAAGGCTATGCTTTGGCTGAAGAAATGCTGAAGCCAAATATTTTGCCTGAAACCATTAGCCTAGATAAGATTGCGGCACTAGAAAAATCGGCAAAAAGCCAGGGTCAAAAATTCTATAGAACGGCCATTAATGTAAATTTTGATGTAGATGGACCCAACCATGTGGGGGTGGAACAAAAACCCTGCAACATGTGTGGCGATTGCTGCTCGGGTTGTAATAACCTGGCCAAAAACACTTTGTTGATGAACTATTTGCCAGATGCCAAAAACCATGGAGCCGAAATTTTTACAGGCGCTTCGGTAAACCAATTGGAATTTAAAAATGGCAAGTGGTTGGTTCATTTTAATGTGGTAGGCTCTGGAGAAGCCAAGTTTGATTCTCCGGGTGCTTTTGTGGAAGCTGATATGGTAGTGTTATCTGCCGGTACTTTGGGCTCTACTGAAATATTATTGAGATCAAAGTCTTTGGGCTTAAAGGTTTCACATAAACTGGGCAAGCACTTTTCAGGCAATGGAGATGTATTGGGTTTTGGTTATAATTCAGAACAAGTGGTTCATGGAGTAGGATATGGTAAAAACAAAGTTCCCAAGCCGCCCCATACAGCAGGGCCTTGCATTACAAGTGTTATAGACCTGCGAGACACCCCCAATGTAAATGATGGTTTGATTATAGAAGATGCCGTTGGTCCGGGAGCCATTGGAAAAATATTGCCAGGTATGCTGGCCGCTGCTTCAGTCGCTGTGGGTGTAAATGAGGTACAGAATGATACTTTGTTAAAGCGACTCAAACGCTGGTGGCGCGCTGTTGTGAGTTTCTTCTGCGGACCTTATAAAGGTGCAATAAAGAATACTCAAGTGTATTTGGTGATGTCGCATGATAACAGTGCGGGCAAGTTGCAATTGGTTAATGACCGACTGAATATCGACTATCCCAATGTAGGCAGGGAACAAATTTTTGAGAAAATAGACGAAAAATTGAGGCTTGCTACCCGCGGCATCAATGGTATTTATGTTAAAAACCCCACTTGGTCTCAACTGATGAAGGAAGATTTGGTAACAGTGCATCCGCTGGGTGGTTGTTGTTTGGGAGAAACTGCTTCACAGGGTGTGGTAAATTCAAAGGGACAAGTATTTACTGGCGAGTCTGAAACTGATGTTTATGAAAACTTGTATGTAACAGATGGCTCTGTAATTCCGCATTCTTTGGGAGTAAATCCTTTATGGACCATATCAGCCGTATCGGAAAGGTGTGTGGCCCAAATTGCGGCAGATCGGGGTTGGCAAATTGATTATACCTTGCCCTATAGCAAAAAGCAACCGCAAAACAAGCCCACAATTGGCATAGAATTTACTGAAAAAATGGGCGGTTTTTTTGCCAAAGGAATAACCGATAACAATTACCAAGAAGGGTATAATTTGGGTGAAACTGAAAATAACAACATTGATTTTGTGCTCACCATACGCAGTGAGGATGTTGATGATTTTGTGAGCAACCCAAACCACATCGCATATATGGTGGGAGTGGTAAATGCACCAATGTTGTCTGCCGAACCCATTGCTGCAACAGAAGGGGTTTTTAATCTATTTGTAGACAATCCGGAAGTGGTGAATTCCAAACTCATGAAATATTCCATGAAGTTGGAAACAGAAGAGGGAAAATCATTTTATTTTAAAGGATTCAAAATCATTCAGCATCATTCTTTATTGGATATGTGGCATGATTCATCCACTTTATACACCACTATTTATGAGGGCAGTGATGACAAAGGCAAAATTTTTGGTCAAGGAATATTGCACATAAAACCTTCCGATTTTATTACCCAACTGGGTACCATTAAAGCAGTAAATTCCGATTCAACTGTAGATAGCTTAAAAGCAGAATTGGAGTTTGGAAAATATTTTGCCAAATCGTTATTTGACGAATATGGAGGAATTTTTATCCCTGATAAATATTACGATCCAGAAATACCGCGTTTGCACAGACCCTTGCGTCTTTGCAATCCAGAATACCACCCCTTTACCACAGAAGATGGGGTGGATTTGCTGCTCACCCGCTACAATGGTGGCACTAAAGGTCCGGTAGTTTTTGCACATGGATTTAGCGGCAACAGACTTACTTTTTCTATTGACACCATAGATACCAATATGGCCGAGTTTTTCTTTGAAAATGGATATGATGTATGGTTGCTTGACTACCGTTTGAGCAACTTTTTGCCCAGTTCTAAGAAACCACAGACTTTGGATTCAATTTCCAAATATGATTGGCCTGCTGCCATTGACACGATTAAAAAAGTCACTGGGGTCGACGAGGTGGATGCAGTGGTACATTGCGTAGGTTCAATTACCCTTTTTATGGCCTTAATGTCGGGCTTGCAGGGCATAAGGTCTGTAGTTGCTGCGCAAATTGCTGCCAATTTTATTCCTGCACCTCAAGTGCGCTGGAAATGTGGCTTACACATGCCCCAGGTGCTGGAGTTTTTAGGTATTGATTCTCTTACGGCGTATGTAGATGCAAACGCAGATTGGGAGAATAAACTTTTTGATAAATTTAGTAAATTGTATGCGGAACCATTGGCTGGTATTTGCAATAGCCCCACTTGCCACAGATTAACGGTAATGTTTGGGCCACTATATGAGCACAGCAAACTCAATGATCCTACTCATACAGCGCAGGTAGAAATGTTTCAAATTGCCAATATGAAAACTTATGAGCAGCTGGCAATAATGGTGCGGGAAGGGGTTTTGCTGGATTTTGATGGAAATGATGTTTACATGCCCAATTTTGGCTTGCTAGACTTACCCATTACCTTCATTCATGGGGAGTTAAACCAAGTTTTTGACCCAGCAAGCACAGAGGAAACCTACAACCAACTTGTATCTCAAATGGGCAATAAAAACTACAAAAGGGTTGTAATTCCAGAATATGGCCACAATGATTGTATGTATGGCAAAGACGCTGATAAAGATGTTTTTCCTGTAATTCTAGAGCAATTTGAACTATTCTATAAAAACTAAAAAATACCATGACAAATATTGAATATGTAGTAGTTTCTGATTTCCACCTTGGAGCTGAAAATAGCCTACTTACAAATTTGGTAAAGGACAGTTACCAAACAGATAACAGCAAACCAAGTCCGGTAATGGAGCACCTTGTAAAATGCTTGCGCGATGTATTTGCAAAAAACCCACAAGTAAAAAAACCCAAATTGGTTTTGAATGGGGATTTAATGGAATTGGCTTTTACAACTGAAAATCAGGCGGGTATGGCTTTTCAGCGCTTTGTTGAACTTACCATGCCCGAAAATGAAGCTGATTGGATGTTTGATCCTGAGTTTGTTATCATACCAGGCAATCACGACCATAATTTATGGGAAACAGCCCGGTATGGAAATTTTATTGAAGAACTGGAAAAAATGAAACCTCATGAGTTTATTAAGCCCAGTATCCATATCACAAAAATGTTCAATCCTGTAAAAATTAATTGTCAATTTCTTACAGGTTTGCTTAGAATGTACCCACATTTAAGAGCAAAAGGAGCCATGGTAACTACAGCATACCCGGCATTGGCACAATTGAATAATGCAACAGATAAGTGCCTAATAATTAGCCATGGACATTTTATTGAGTCTATGTATTCATTTATTTCTATTTTAGATAAAATGATTTTCCCAGAAAGAGTTGAACCCACAATTTTATCCGATTTGGAACAAGAAAATTTCGCATGGATTGATTTTTTTTGGTCAACTTTAGGAAGATCAGGCACACCGGGCAACGACCTTTCGCTGATGTATGACAAAATGCAAAACCCCGAAGAAGTGAGCAAAATGATTGAGAATTTTTGTACATCTGTTGCCAATCATGAAAAGAATTTTATACTCCGTTATCTTGAGAAAAATATATTAGAGGAAGTTGTACAATTTTTAATTGAAAAAGCCATCGCCCTTGAAAAAAATCAAAATGGAGTGCTAACACCAGATACGCAATTGGGCTTAAAGAAATACCTTGAAGTATTTATAAAAAACCAACTTGATTTTGAATTAAATGGCGCTATACCCACCAAAGTTTCTTTCCTCTTTGGCCATACCCATAAGCCCTTTGAGCAGGATATAGAATTTTCAGAATATGAAGGAATGGTAAAAGTATTTAACAGCGGTGGTTGGGTGGTAGATACTTTAGAGCCTATGCCTTTTCATGGAGGATCTGTGTTGCTAGTGGATGAAAGCCTAGATACGGTGGCCTTACAAATGTATAAGGAAGGCAAGTACAAGCCCTCTTTAGAAGTTTCTGGATTTAACCAGCACATGGATTACAATGCACTGTACGATTGGCTGAACAAAGCGCTTGATTTTGATGCAGAACCATGGACAGAATTTGGAAGAGTAACCGAAAAAGAAGTGAAATTGCGCTATAAATATTTGGCAGAACTGATGCAAAAAAATTAACGTGGGTTTAAATAAAATAATACCATCATTGCTTAAATCAGCATTTGTGTTGCTGTTCTTGTGTTGTGCATTTCCGCTGCATTCACAAGGCTTTGGTGCTGTGTTAGAAGATAAATTTACCCATGTAGATATTGCCGATAAATTCTATTATTTTAAAGATTCTACCGATAAGATAAAGATTCAAGATATAGCTACCGGTAAATGTGATCATTTGTTTAAAAAACACACCAAAAAATTGGCCAATTTTGGCAACCTTCAAACAACCTTTTGGACCAAAATAGTGGTGTACAATAAGTCATCCAAAAATACGGATTGGCTGTTGTTGATCGATAACCACCATTTGGATACCATTGTTTTATATACCCAGGATTCTGATGGAAAATATACCGAAAGCCGCACTGGACGTTTAACTCCATATAACAAAAGGGACATAAAATTCAACACCTTTGCATTTCAATTGAACCTTACTGAAGCAGATTCGCAAGTGTTTTATGTGAAAATATCGAGCTATTTATTTGTATATCCCATTAGTGTGGTAAGGCAGGATACTTTCTCTGAAATGAATATGGAGAGGGGAGTTTTTCAAGGAATATTGGTGGGTTTTTTTACGTTAATATTGTTGTACAATTTGGTTATTTATTTTACAGATGGCGATAGAAACTACCTGTTCTATTTGTTTTATGTGTTTATGAATATTATTAAGATCTGCGATTTAAAGGGGTTCATGGATTATTTTTGGCAAGGACCATTGTCTTTTATGGCCACCCAAACTCCGGGTATTACTGTAATAAATGCGTATATTTTAATGTTGTTTTCAAGCAATATGCTCGACTTTAAACACCGCTTACCCATTGCAAATAAAATATTGCTTTTTGTATTTGTGCCACTCTCTTTTGCTTCACTTTCATTCAATATTGCGGGTATCAAATTATATTCGAGCCAAATCAATCAAGTAGGCTCGCTTGCATTGCTTGTGTTCTTGTATGTATGCGGCATAGTGGTGTTTTTAAGGGGATACAAAGCGGCTAAATTTTATGTTATTGCGGTGAGTACTTATATGGCGTCAATTATTATTTACATTGGTTCTTTAATGGGGGTAATTACAATGAATTATTTTACAGATAATATTCCGGAAATAGGCACTGGTTTAGAGATGTTGTTGTTTTCATTTGCCCTAGCAGATAAAATAAGTGCTTACAAAAAACAAAAAGTAAAGGCAGAAAAAGAACTGCTTAAATCTTTGCAGGCAAATGAATTGCTTATCAAGGACCAAAATAAATTGCTGGAAATTAAAGTAGAAGAACGCACCCATGATTTGATGTTAGAAAAGCAAAAATCAGACGATTTGCTGTTGAATATTTTGCCTGAGGAAGTAGCACAGGAACTGAAAGACAAGGGAGAATCAGAGGCCAGATTGTTTGAAAATACCACTGTTATTTTTACGGATTTTGTGAATTTTACGGGTATTAGTGAACGGCTTTCGCCTAAGGAATTGGTTAAAGAAATACACCACTGTTTTACGGCTTTTGACCATATTGTAGAAAAGCATGGACTAGAGAAAATAAAAACCATTGGCGATGCCTATTTGGCAGTAGGTGGTGTGCCAGTTGCCGACAATGAAAATGCTTATAGGTGTGTAAAAGCAGCTATAGATATACGCGAATTTATAGCAGATTACTGCAGCAAAGGTGGGGTTTTTGAAATACGAATAGGTTTGCACTCTGGCCCTCTGGTGGCGGGCATTGTAGGGGTGAAGAAATTTGCTTTTGATATTTGGGGCGATACTGTAAATACTGCTGCTAGAATGGAGCAAAAAAGTGAAACAGGAAAAATTAATATTTCTGGAAAAACTTTTGAATTGGTAAAGCACCATTTTAATTGTGTTTACAGAGGGAAAATTCCTGCAAAGAACAAAGGCGAAGTTGACATGTACTTTGTGGAGAATGAATTGAGTCCGCAGTAAAAATGAGCCCTAAGTAAACCAAATAATAATAAAATATACCATGTTCACAGGACATTTTGCCATAGGATTGGCGCTAAAAGAAAGCCAACCAAAATTGCCAGTTTGGCCAATTATCATAGGCGTAAATTTCATCGATATTTTGTTTAATATATTTATTTTGTTGGGCTGGGATAAGGCCACCGCGGATTTATCAGCCGGACCTTATTTCTTTTTTACCCTAAATTTTATTGATTGGGACCATTCCCTGCTCATGGCTTTTGTATGGTCTATTGTTTGGGGTATCTTGTTTTTAAAGAATCCAAAACTTTCGTGGATCGCTGCTGTGGCAGTGTTTTCGCATTTTTTGGCAGACTTGCCGCTGCACAACCACGATATGGCTTTGTATCCGCATAGTGCCGAGCACCTTGGATTTGGTTTGTGGGGCAGCATGGGAATATGGTCTTGGGTTTTGGAGGGCGTATTTTCACTGATATTGTTTTGGTATGCTAAAAGAAAGGCGGTTAAAAGGGGTTTAAATTACATTTGGCCGGGAATGATACTCTTTGCCATGTTTTTTATTGTATCGCCTTGGTTATCGCCCATGAAATGGATTGCCAAGCAGAGTGAGCCACTTGCGCATATAGCCATGGCTGGTGTTTTGCTGTTTTCCATTTTGCTTTCCTCTTACCTCTTCATTCGGTATTATGCCAATAATGAACACCACAAGGTGCATAGGAAGAAGATATTGAATGGGTTTTAGAGGAGGAGGTGCATTGAGGAAGTCTTTAGGTAAAAAAACAAAAAAACCTGGCAAAGGCCAGGTTTTTGTTTTAGTAGCGGGAATAGGACTCGAACCTATGTCCGCCATTCGGGCGGATATGAGCCCGACGAGCTAATCTTGATTTGAAATAAATTCTCTGATAAATCTTCTACCAGCAGCAGATTTCAATTGTTTTTCTCTCCCAAGTGCTTTTGCTTTGGTATCAAATACTTCCCAAAACAGTAAAACCCAAGGCCTAAATTTGGAAGTATAACTGCCTTTTTCAATGTTGTTATGGGCAAACAAACGTTCTTCAGGATTTCTGGAAGTGTAACCAATGTAAATTTTGTTTGTTGTCGGTGAGAACAAAACGTATGCATAAAACATTCTAAAAATAGAAAAACCCCTGATTTCTCAGAGGTTTTCTTAGTAGCGGGAATAGGACTCGAACCTATGACCTTCGGGTTATGAGCCCGACGAGCTACCACTGCTCCATCCCGCGATGTATCTTTTCAGTCAACCATTTCAGTTGATGGATCAAACTTTTGCTTTTGACCCTCAACTTCTCACTTTCAACTGCTTTGTAGCCC
>JADYZD010000116.1 GCA_020853295.1 Bacteroidia bacterium
CTCAATGCAATTGAAGATGAAGAATTAAAATACCGCAGGTTGGTGGAATTAAATGTAGAAGAGCAATGCTTAAATGTGATTAAAACTGCTGTGGTTCAAAAAGCCTATATGCTAGATGGTTTCCCTATAGTACATGGTTGGGTGTTTGATGTACACAATGGAAAACTCATTGACTTACATATAAATTTCGAACAAAAATTAAAGAAAATTCGTGAAATTTATGATTTAAGTGGTGAAATAAATATTTAATAAGTATTTTCTAATTAATTAGAATAATCACCCTTTGTTTTTATTTTAAATTGTTATTCTGATATTGGCTTTCTGCTATTGCATCAGCAACGCGAATACCATCCAACGCAGCACTCATAATGCCACCAGCATAGCCTGCACCTTCACCTGTAGGGTATAAATTCATCACCTGTAAGTGGTGCAATTTTTCCTTATCTCTGGGAATTTTTACAGGAGAACTGGTGCGGCTTTCCACTCCAACGATGATGGCATCATTGGTTCTAAATCCCCGCATTTTTTTGCCTAAAATCACAAATGCCTCCCGAATTCTGCAGGCCACATCTTGCGAAAGAACTTCATCTATTTTTCTGGGTGAAATACCCGGTAAATACGAACAATCCGGCAAAGAAGATGAATTTTTATTTTGCACAAAATCTTCAATTCTTTGGGCAGGGGCTGTTAAGTTGTTATTTGTGGCAAAAGCCAATTGCTCAAAATGCGATTGATAATGTAATGCTGAAAGCACCCCGAATTTTTTGAAAGGTTCAAAATCTTTATCGTCTACAGAAACGACAAAGCCACTATTTGCAAATTCTCCATTTCTTTTGCTGGGACTCCATCCATTTACCACAATTTCTCCTGGGGACGTGGCCGCTGGGGCAATAATACCTCCTGGACACATGCAAAAAGAAAACACCCCCCTACCCTGCACTTGTTCCACAAGGCTGTAGCTAGCAGCTGGCAAATCCTCAGGTTTTTTATTACAATGGTATTGAATAGAATCCACCAAACTTTGGTGGTGTTCCATACGCACACCAATGGCAAAGGGTTTGGCTTCAATAAGTATTTTTTTATGGTAAAGGAGTTCAAAAATATCTCTGGCAGAGTGACCCGTAGCCAAAATCAATTGTGAAATTGGAATGGTTTGATTGGCAGCCGTTTTAATAGAGACAATTGCATTGCTGTTCAATTCAAAATCCAGGATTTTAGTATCGAAGTGGATTTCTCCGCCACATTCCAAAATGGTTTGACGGTATTTTTCAATAATGGCAGGCAATTTATTGGTACCAATATGGGGGTGGGCTTCCCAAGAAATTTCGGCGGATGCTCCATGTTCTACCAATGATGCCAGCACTTTACTAACTGGTCCGCGTTTGTTGCTGCGGGTATAAAGCTTACCATCAGAATAGGTGCCTGCTCCCCCTTCGCCAAAACAGTAATTGCTATCGGGATTTACCTGATGGTCTTTGACCAATGCTGCGAGATCAAATCTGCGGCGGCGCACATCTTTGCCCCGTTCCAAAATCACAGGTTTAAGACCCAACTCTATCAATTGCATGGCTGCAAAAATGCCAGCAGGACCCAAGCCTATAATGTGCACTTCTGGAGCATTTGAAACATTGTTCAAGGCAAATCCCCTTTGCTCAGGATTGGGCTCGCCTTCAGCATACACATCAATGGAAAGCACATGAATGGGTTCTTTTCGTGCATCAATTGATTTTTTAACCAAATATGCTTTGCCCTTGGTGATCCCTGCTCTTGTACAAGCCTCAGAAAGTATACTTTCCATATCAGGCAAGGCACCTGCTTTGAACTGCAGCTGAACTCTTATGGGCATATTACAAAAATTTTAACCATGCAAACCAGCTTCTGCCGTGCAAATATTGATTGTTGGCTTCAAAACCATAAGCTTCTTTTTCAAAACTTATGGCGCGATATGCTTCATACCTGTTGCCCATTTTGACCCAACGAATCAGATACTCAATAGTGTACCATAAGAAGAAAAAAATAAAAAGCAATTCCAACTGTTGCCTGAAGTGGATTTTCTCATGATTGACTACAATTTCACCCAAATCATCTTTTTTATATTTTGAAATAATAAACGGCCATACTGCCATGGCTGTAAAGCGTTTACTACCAACAGTGAGGATTGAAAACAATATGGGACTGTAAATAAAGATTGGGCAAAAATAAGGCATGGGCACTATGCTGCACCAAGTCTTGAATAAAATTGCCGAAGAGGCTTTTATTTATAGTTTAATACTGGCACCCAAACGCAAGCCAGATTGGTAATTCTTTACATCGGATGCACCTACAGAAGGGGCACTGCGGTATTGCAAATCAAGTGCGAAATTGGGACCAAAACTCTTTGTGATACCTGCAGCCCAAAAAAGACCGCCATTGGTATAACTTGCAGTTCTACCTCCAGAAACCACACCAGAAGCACCCAATCCACCTTCTGCGTATAAGCCCAAAGGCAGTTTTAAATGCGCAAATGCATTGGCATTTATTGCATCGAAATTGGAGAACTTACCGCTAACTGAGGTAAGACCTAAATCGCCACCAAAAGCCAACATTCTTTTAGAATACCACATTCCGCGACCGATGAACTGTGCGTAGGTAGAAGTATTGGGATTGCCAAAATTATAATTGCCGCCAACAAAAGCAGAAAGCACCAAATGATGTTTGGTATCCCGCCATTGGGCATGGGCTGTGGTCGCAGATAAGAACAACAAAACCGGTATTAAAATCCTTTGCATTTTCATCATAACGTTTCTCCTAACTGGATTATTTCAAATTTAGGGCCAAAAATAGAAACTTAGCTTTAATCTTAGATTTAAAGGTTTGTTGCATCATATTATCTTTGCAACCATGTCGGAAATTGTAGTAAGCGGAATTAGGCCTACCGGAAAGTTACATTTGGGAAATTATTTTGGTGCAGTTCAAAATTTTTTAAAGTTACAGGAGAACCATACTTCGTATTTTTTCATTGCCGACTACCATTCACTTACTACGCACCCAACACCCGGCGACCTCAACAGCAGTGTATATAGGGTATTTGCCGAATACCTTGCTTTGGGCCTGAACCCTGAAAAATGTACCCTGTACCTTCAAAGTGATTTACCTGAAACCACTGAGCTGTATTTGTTTTTAAACATGAACGCTTACAAGGGTGAATTGGAACGGGTAAGCAGTTTTAAAGAAAAAGCCCGCAGTCAGCCAGACAATGTGAACGCAGGGTTGCTGACCTACCCAGTGTTGATGGCTGCCGACATTTTATTGCATAAAGGCACCCGAGTGCCAGTGGGCAAAGACCAAGAGCAGCATTTGGAAATGGCAAGAACTTTTGCCAATAGGTTCAACAGGCTTTACAATGTGGAGGTTTTTCAAGAACCACACGCATTCAATTTTGGCGAATCGCTTATTAAGGTGCCAGGCCTTACAGGTGGTGGCAAAATGAGCAAAAGTGCCGGTGAGGCTGATAGCATTTACTTGGATGATGAAGCTGAAGTATTGAGAAAAAAAATCATGCGGGCAGTAAGCGATAGCGGTCCCTCAGAGCCGGGTGCAGCAAAAAGCCAACCTGTACAAAATTTATTTGACCTCATGGCCTTGGTATGCAACACAGAAACCATTGCCCATTTTGAAGACGAATACCATAAGGGCAGCATTCGGTACGGCGATTTAAAGAAACAACTTGCCGATGATATGGAAATTTTTATTGCCCCGCTTAGGGAAAATATCAAATCAATGCTCAGCAACCGACAGGCAGTAGCCCAAGCAGCAAAAATTGGTGCGGATA
>JADYZD010000117.1 GCA_020853295.1 Bacteroidia bacterium
GCATGGGCCGAGATGGAGGTGCAAGCACCATTTCACAACAATTGGCCAAAAACCTTTTCTCCATTTACCAGCGTCCAAAAACCAAATTGGGCCGTGTAATGCAGAAATTTAAAGAATGGATCATTGCCATTAGACTGGAAAGGCGTTACACCAAAAATGAAATTATTACCATGTACCTAAATACGGTACCCTTTTCAGGTGTTTCATTTGGAATCGATGCGGCTAGTAAAGAGTTTTTTAACAAAAAACCCAAAGAGCTAAAAACCGATGAAGCAGCAATTTTTGTAGGTATGCTTAAAGCAAACAACCGTTTTAACCCCAAAATCAATCCTGAACAATCCAAAACCAGGCGCAATGTGGTACTTAGCCAAATGGTAAAGTACAATTACCTAAAAGAGGATGAATTCAATACCTTAAAGGAAAAGAAAATCAAGCTGGATTATGTAAGTGCAGAAAAAGATGGAGGCGCTATTTATTTCCGCGACCAACTGGCCGAATTTTTAAAGCCTTGGTGCAAAGAAAATGGGTATAACCTATACCGGAGTGGGTTGAAGATTTACACCACTGTTAACAGCAAAATGCAGGCATATGCTGAAAAAGCGGTAAAGGAGCACATGAAAGAAATGCAAAAAGTCTTCAATCAAGGTTGGGGAAAAAGCGATCCTTGGCGCACCTTAAATTGGCAGGTTATACCCAATTTTATTGAAGATGCCCTTAAAAAAACCGATAGGTACAAAGACTTACAGGCCAAATTGGGTAATGATGAAAAAGCCATCATCAAAGAACTAAAAAAGCCTGTTGAAATGACCATTTTTAGCTGGAATGGCGATAGGGATACCGTAATGAGTCCTTATGACAGCATGCGTTATGTAAAACATATATTGCATAGCGGTTTTATTGCCATAGAACCAGAAACCGGACATATCAAAGCTTGGGTAGGTGGTATCAACCACAAATATTTCAAATATGACCATGTAAACAAATACAACCGCAGGCAAGTGGGTTCTACGTTTAAACCCATTGTTTATGCTACTGCAATGGACATCAATAAAATTGCTCCGTGCAGGGTATTTCCTAGAATACCCACTACCTTTAAAATTCCCGGCGGAACTTGGACACCGCGAAACGACAACGGAAGCGGAGGTGCAATGACTATGGCCAATGGGCTTGCCATTTCCGACAACTATATAACCGCCCAAGTAATGAAAACCTTGGGAGATGAAGGACCTGAAATGGTGGTGAAATTTGCCGAAAGAATAGGCATAGAGAAAAACCGCATTCTGCCAGTCCCCTCTATTTGTTTGGGTGCTGTAGAATTGAGTCCTTATGAAATGGCCAGTGCATATACCTCTTTTGTAAACAAAGGATTGTGGGTAGAACCCGGCTTTATTACCCGCATTGAAGACAAAAAAGGGAATGTTTTGGTAGAATTCAACACCCCAAAACAAGACCAAGTATTGAGTGAAGAAAAGGCATTTCTCATGTTCCAAATGCTGTGCGGTGTGGTAGACCATGGCACTGGCGCCGGACTAAAAGGCAAATACAATTTAGAAGGTTCAATAGGTGGAAAAACAGGCACCACACAAGGCAGTGCCGATGGTTGGTTTATGGGAGTTACCAAAAACCTGGTTTGCGCAACATGGGTAGGTGCCGATGACCCATCGGTGAGGTTTAGAAATGGATGGTATGGACAAGGAGCCATGATGGCATTGCCGATATATGGGAAATTCCTCAAATCAGCCATGGGCGATAAATCCTTGAATTTGACCACGGATGCCTTAGACCCACCGCAGAATCCTACTGGTTTGGCAGATGAATGCAGTGGTGCTGTTTCGGGCGATGAAATAGAAGTTTCAGGCCTTGGCGATTAATTTCAAAATTTAGGTTTGAAAAGCAAAAAAAGAATTTTATCTTTGCAGCCCTAAAAACAGAATTAAAAATGAAACCAGATATACATCCAACCACATTTCGCAAAGTTGTATTTAAGGATATGAGCTGTGATTATGCTTTCCTTACACACAGTTGTGTTGATACAAAAGAAACAATTAAATGGGAAGATGGCAATGAATATCCTTTGTATAAATTGGAGATTTCTTCTAAGTCTCACCCTTTCTATACTGGTAAACAAAACCTTATAGATACTGCTGGACGTATTGACAAGTTCATGAAACGTTATGGCAAAAAAGCACCAGTAGCTGCTGCTCCTGAGGCTCCTGCTGCAGAAGCACCTGCGTCTGAAGAAGCATAAGCCATTCAAAATCTTATACAAAGCCGTTCAAATTGAACGGCTTTTTTTTTGAATATTTATTTGAAAATACCGTTATCACTATAGTCACGGCTATTTTTATGAAATCCATCTTGCGCCCAATTTTCGTCTTTTTTCTGGTACTTTCCCCTATTCTGGGTTTTTCACAAAACTGGGACAGTTGTATTGCTGTGCAATACCGAGCTGATGGTTATAACAATATACCGGCACATTTAGAAAATGGATTCCCAAAGGGCTCTAAGATTAATGCTTTGTATTTATTAGGAATGCGTGAGATTAACTATCCAGAAAACTTTAGCGGCATCAATTACATCATTTATATTGGAAACGACTGGGATTATGAAAACAAAACTGTACCTTCAACTTGGCTTCAACTAAAAAACTTAAAAGGCATTTTGTTGGGCAATATGACCTTTGAACTTTCAGTATTTGATGATATTAGGAGATATAGACCAGATTTGGTCCTATGTAATATCTACGATAGTCATTGCAAATTTACCACAGACTCGATTTCTGAAATTCACAACGATTGTATAAAAATAAAATTCAAACCCAATTATCGAATTCCAGGGAATATTGCATTAGAAGAAATCGCTTGGAAAAACACTTGGACCCAAAAAGACAGCAGTTTTGTTTTCAATTATTTTACCAAATTGAAAGATACATCTTTCACAGGTTATGTATCTTCAGACTATTACATCAAAGATAGTGCAACATTTCAAAATGCTGCTACAAAATGGCTGCACATAAATGAACTTCTTTTAAATCCTCCTGTTTGGCTGCTTGATAGTTTTATCTGTCAAAATTTTGATAGAACCAAGTTACAAATACAGTTTCTACAAAAATTGGAATTGGAAAATGCCATCCCGCATTTTCAGTATTGTGCTGATAAATTGGTTCAACATTATTATGATTATTTCTTGAAGTATTCTGATTATATAGACCATGTTGATGAAATTCATGGTGCAGAATTTTCTCTCTTTAAAACTTATGCAGAAAAGAAATTGCTATCAGAAAAAGCAATAGTCCTTTTAAACCAATGGACTGTGCTCAGGGATGAAAAAGCAAAGCAATTGAACCATAAATAAATTCTATTTCTTTTCTTTTTTGTTGTTTGTCCCCAGTCGGTAAGCCACCCAAGAAAACCACACAAATACCAGTGACCAGCCCACTTGCGGATAACCCATTCCTTTGGTCACCACAAGGTGAATGACAATTGCGCCCAAGGTAAAAATCACCCAAAAGGAAAAGGATTCTGCATAGTATTTGGGATTTCTTTTAAAATCGTTGTAATAACCCAGTATATACAAAATCAAAAACAAGCCACCCAAACCTATGGGCCACAATCCCACAATGGCGGCTCCCCAGGAGTTCAAAATCATGCTGTAAAACTAACTTTAGCTGTTGGAATTCCATCCACTATAAATGGCATTTTTTACACAAGTCACAATTCCGCCTTTCTTACCCTAAAAAACACTATTTTCGAATCTTATGCTCCTCTCCTTTTTTGATGATGCACAAATAGACCAGCTCTATCCCCTAACCCTTACCAGACCTGCTGCCGACATCCGTTGTGGCCTGCTCACCATTGCTTCTAAATGGTGCCATTTATTGCATGCCACCGCTTACGGATTTGATACCCGTGATTATTTGCAGGCCAAATTCAATTCCATAGAACACCCCAATTTGCGCATTAATGGTCGCTTGCTGCCCAACCCTGAGTTGCTCAACAGCGTGCGTTCACTGCAAGATGGACAATCGTTAATGGCCAATGGAACTTTACTTGCCAGTAAACCCGGACAAACTGAAAACATTGTTGAATTTGCCGGCACAGTGGCTTTTATCAGCAGGCCATATGATGTGTTTTTACAACTAAAAACAGAAATTGAAACTGATATTCATTTGGTAATTGGAGAACGCGATGGGCAGTTGCCCAGCCAAAGCAACAGAATTATCGGTCCTGATAGGTTGTTTATAGAAGAAGGTGCCAAAGTGGAAGGTGCCATTTTCAATACCCAAAATGGTCCTATTTATATTGGCAAAAATGCTGAGGTTATGGAAGGCTGTTTGGTGCGTGGACCCTTTGCTATGGCGGAAGGCAGTGTGTTGAAATTGGGAACCAAGGTGTACGGCCCAACTGCGTTGGGCCCCTACTGTGTTGCCGGTGGAGAAATCAACAACATTCAAATGCAGGCATTCAGCAATAAAGGGCACGATGGTTTTTTGGGCAATGCAGTATTGGGCGAATGGTGCAATATTGGTGCCGATAGCAATTGCAGCAACCTAAAAAACAATTACGAAGATGTAAAAGTGTGGAATTACAACAGCGGGCGTTTTGAAAAAAGCGGACAACAATTCTGTGGTTTAATTATGGGCGATCACAGCAAATGTGGCATCAATACCATGTTCAATACTGGCACTGTTGTAGGGGTTTCTGCCAATATTTTCGGCAGCGGATTTCCACGACAGTTCATCCCCGATTTTGCATGGGGTGGTGCCAGCGGATTTGTAACCTACAAACCCGATGCTGCCTTTAAAACTGCGAGTTTGGTAATGCCTAGAAGAAAAAAGGAATTTACTGAAGTGGAGCAGAACATACTTCAAAAGGTGTTTGATATGACAGGAGAATATAGGAATTGGGAGTAAAATAATCACCGTTAATCACCACTCAAACTGATGATTAACGGCCATTTATTATTTAAGTATTTTCTGCAAATCCTTTTTCAGAAAGGATTCTAGACCCATTACCTTTATATTGGGTTCTGCAATATATACATCTGTATTACCAGGAACCAGAACATAATTGTATTTGGTTTTTAAATCCGCAATTGACTCTCTAAAGCCCCTACCAATATTGGGTGATTGGGTGGTTTTTATTTCAATACAAGCAAGTGGATTTGCAGATTTTGTCAATACCAAATCCACCTCACTCCCATCTTGGGTGCGGTAATAGTAAGGCTGAATGCGCGAATGGAGCAATTGGCAAATTTGCTCAATTGCATACCCTTCCCAACTAAAACCCAGCATGGGATGCAATTGTAGGTTGCGGCTGCTGTGTATATCCAACAAGTAGTGCAGTATACCTGAATCCCTGAAATACACTTTTGGGGTTTTCAGCAACCGCTTTCTAGTATTACTGTGGTATGGCTGAAGCTTTCTGAGCATAAAAGCACCTTCTAAGTAATCGGTATAGCGATTTATTGTGGTGGCGCTTACATCCAATCCTTTGGCAAATGACTGGGCATTCCACAATCCACCGTGCTGGTGGGCCAGCATATGCCATAGTTTGTGCATAAGCTGCGCGGAAAAAGTGACACCAAATAGGTTGTTCAAATCGCGTTCTACAAAAGTGCGCGAAAACCCATCCATCCAATCCAACCAATGCGCATCGTTTCTGGCCAGCCATGCATCGGGGAATCCACCTCGAAACCAATGACGTGCTTGCGAATACCCCTTTTCATCAAACAATTCTGTAGCATTCAACGGCGTTGTATCGATATAATACACCCTTCCAGCCAAAGATTCAGATGCCCCTTTTACCAATGCAGGATTGGCCGAACCCAAAATCAAAAACCTGCCTGGTTTTCGGTTGTCATCAACCAAATGCCGCAACAATGGAAACAAATCGGGCCTGTATTGTATTTCATCACTCACCACTAAATGGTCTTTAAACTGTTTTAAGGTGTACTCAGCATCGCCAAGCTTGCGGTTATCTGCCGGACTTTCAAGATCGAAATACACCACTTCTTTTTTGCTTTTCGACGCAAACAGTTTGGCAGCAGTGGTTTTGCCAGATTGTCGTGGTCCTAAAAGACATACCACAGGAAATTGCTTCAAAAATTTGCCAATTTGCTTATAGTAAATCCTGTTTATCACCCCACAAAGATAATATTATTACCGTTAATCTCAAACACAACTGATGATTAACGGCTTTA
>JADYZD010000118.1 GCA_020853295.1 Bacteroidia bacterium
AGCACCATTTGTTTCCACAGGTTTGCCATGTGCACTACCCGCAAATTTCTCCAATTGTGGAAGCAACTGCGAAGGAATTTAATGTGCCGTATATCGACAATCCTACATTGTTGCAGGCAATGCAATCGCATTTTAGGATGTTAAAGAAATTCGGAAGAGAAGCATAATAATTAGATTTTAGAATTTTACCGAAATTCTAATTCTAAACTTTAAATTCTACCTTCTAAGTTTGAACTTATAACTCAGGTGCTGACTCTTCATCTTATACAACATGAAAAAGGGGTAAGGTTTATGGGGTAAGGGAAGGCGGGAATCTGGATTATTTTAATGCTTGTATCAACTTTTTTAGCATCCTATTGCAATCTACAACCAAATCTAAAGTTTCAGTTAGGGTATTGGAATTCAAATAATCCATTTCTTTTGAAAGAAGAAGCAGTGTTTCTAATTCTGCAAGTGAACCCTTTGCAATGCCTAAAAACTGACGGTATTCCCCTTTGGTATTTCTGCCATGCCCTTCTGCGATATTTGCTGCAACGCTTACAGCCGCCCTTCTCAACTGACTAGACATGCCATACATTTCTTCTTTTGGTAGTTTTTTAGTGATGACAAAAACCTTTATTGAAAGCTGCATTGCTTTTTGCCAAACCAATAAATCCTTAAAATCTCTAATAACACTCATAAGGCAAAACCTTAAACCCTACCCCTTAAACCTTATCCCTATTAATGACTCAAATACACACTCTTCATCTTATACAACTCTCGGAAAGTGGGATCCATGAGGTCTTTGATAAAGAGAATGCTTTCTCCAGTGCTTTTCATTTCTGGGCCCAATTCGCGGCTTACTCCTGGGAATTTGTTGAATGAAAAAACGGGTTGTTTTATGGCATATCCAGCTGGGCGTGGCGGAATGGTAAAATCTGAAATTTTATTCACTCCCAACATTACTTTGGTGGCCATATTTACGTAAGGTACATCATATGCTTTGCAAATAAACGGAACTGTACGGCTGGCTCTTGGGTTGGCCTCAATCACATACACTTTTTCCTCTTTAATAGCGAACTGTATGTTTAATAAACCGCGAATGTTCATTTTCAGCGCCAAACGGGCGGTGTATTCGGCCATTTGGTTTTTTACATTTTCGCTAAGGCTAAATGGAGGCAATACCGCACTGCTATCGCCACTGTGAATGCCGGCTGGCTCAATGTGCTCCATCATGCCAATAATGTGCACTTGTTCACCATCACAAATGCTGTCGCTTTCGGCTTCTTCAGCCCGGTCTAAAAAGTGATCAATCAAAACCCGGTTGCCAGGCAAATCGCCCATGAGTTTTACTACGGCTTTTTCAAGGTCTTCATCGTTAATAACGATAACCATGCCCTGTCCACCCAAAACATAACTGGGTCGCACCAACACAGGATAGCCCACTTTATTGGCAATTACTATCGCTTCTTCGGCATCTAAAGCCACACCATATTGCGGGTAAGGGATATCCAGTTCAGCCAATAAATCGCTAAATCGGCCGCGGTCTTCCGACAAATCCATGCTGTCGAAATCGGTACCAATAATTTTGATTCCTTTTTCTTTTAATTTTTCTGCCAATTTTAATGCTGTTTGGCCGCCCAATTGAACAATAACACCTTCAGGTTTTTCATGTTCAATAATTTCCCATAAATGCTCCCAATATACAGGTTCGAAATAGAGCTTATCCGCCATATCGAAATCTGTACTCACCGTTTCAGGATTGCAGTTTACCATAATGGCTTCATATCCTGCTTCTCTTGCAGCTAGAATGCCGTGAACACAGCTGTAATCAAACTCTATACCTTGGCCAATACGGTTGGGGCCGCTGCCCAATACAACCACTTTTTTATTGGAAGTAGAAACACTTTCATTATCCCCATCAAAAGTGCTGTAGAAGTAATTTGTAGGACTCGGAAATTCAGCACTACAAGTATCTACCATTTTATACACCCTGCGTATGCCTGCTGCTTTGCGTTTTTCATATACTTCCTCAGCAGTACAATTGCCCATGAGCCAAGCAATTTGTTCGTCGCTGAAACCTTTTTCTTTGGCTACCTTTAATACTTCTAAAGGCAAATTCTCAACACTATACCTGCGAATTTCAGTTTCTGTTTTTACCAAATCTGCAATTTGCTCTAGGAACCAACGGTCAATTTTGGTCATTTTTTGAACAGAGCTAATGGGTACACCCAAACTCAATGCATCTTTGAGTTGGAAAATGCGGTTCCAGCTGGCATGTTCCAAGCCTTCAGCCAAAACCTCCAAATTTCTTTCGGCGGGTCTATCAGCACCCAATCCATGGCGACCAATTTCCAAGCTCTGACAGGCTTTTTGAAGTGCCTCTTGAAAACTGCGACCAATAGCCATAACCTCACCCACAGATTTCATTTGAAAGCCAAGGCGTTTGTCGCTGCCATGGAATTTGTCGAAGTTCCAACGGGGTATTTTTACAATTACATAGTCAATGGCGGGTTCAAAGAAGGCAGAGGTGGTTTTGGTAACTGGGTTTTTTAACTCATCCAAATAATATCCAATGGCCAACTTAGCGGCAATTTTTGCAATGGGATACCCAGTAGCTTTTGATGCTAGTGCAGAACTGCGGCTCACCCTTGGGTTAATTTCAATGGCAATAATGGTTTCATCTTCAGGATTTACTGAAAACTGTACATTGCAACCTCCAGCAAATACACCCATGCTGCGCATCATTTTAAATGCCATGTCGCGCATGTTTTGGTAACAGGTGTCAGACAATGTCATTGCTGGCGCCACTGTAATACTATCGCCAGTATGAATGCCCATGGGGTCGAAATTTTCAATGGTACAGATTACTGCGATATCGTCCTTGCTATCGCGCAACAATTCCAACTCATATTCTTTCCAGCCCATTACAGCTTTTTCTACAATCACCTCGTGCACTGGACTGGCTTCTAAGCCACGCTGAAGTGCAACGTCAAAGTCTTCTTTCTTAAATACAATGCTACCACCAGTTCCACCAAGAGTATAACTGGGCCTTATAACCAATGGAAAACCAATTCGTTGGGCAATTTCTTTTCCTTCTAAAAAGCTATTGGCAATTTGTCCATCAGCAACACCTACACCCAACTCAATCATCAAATCGCGAAACTTATCGCGGTCCTCCATTTTATCGATGGCTTCGATGTTTACGCCAATGATTCTGCAATTGTGTTTTGCCCAAATACCCAATTCTTCACATTCTTTGGCCAAGTTTAAGGCTGTCTGACCACCCATGGTGGGCAACACCGCATCAATTTTTTGTTCTGTTAGAATTTTTTCAATGCTTTCCGCAGTTAATGGCCATAAATACACGTGGTCGGCATTCATTTTATCGGTCATAATGGTTGCAGGATTGCTGTTGATTAGCGAAACCTCTATTCCCTCCTCACGCAAGCTGCGGGCAGCCTGGGAGCCAGAATAGTCAAATTCGCAAGCCTGACCAATGATGATGGGACCGGAACCGATAATGAGAACGTGTTTGATGGAAGTATCTTTTGGCATGGATGTCTAAAATTGCGCAAAGTTAAGGCATAGCCTGAATTGGAAATCCGATGTTGATAATATCCCAATCAAATTAATGAATAAACTGAAGCAACGAAAGCTGTATATTTGGTCTAAGTTAATATACGCAACCTATGATAATGAGAAAATTACTATTGCTTTTTGGAGTTTTTGCTTTTTTGAATCAAAACACCAAGGCGGCTGATACCTGCAAAGCCCAGTTTGGTATAGCCCCGCTTGATGATTATAAGATTCAGGTCTTTAATATTTCCGTGGGAAAGAACTTAAAATCAAAATGGTCTTTTGATGATGGTTCGTATTCAATTTTATGGGAAACAGAACATACGTATTCTGGTCATTCTATTAAAAATGTATGTTTAACCATAAACGACAGTGTTAGTGGTTGCAGGGATTCTATTTGCAAAAAAATTGAAGTTCAAAAGTGCGTAGCTTCTTTAACCACGTTTATTTCATTGCCAACAGTTAATTCTAAAACCCTGAAATTTAATGCTTCGGGAATTGGCACCATGCCCCCCAATCACGGTGATTATCCATACAACATGTTATGGGATTTTGGTGACGGTGGTACTTCCACAATAAAGGCCCCAACACATTCATATGCTGCCAATGGCGTATATACAGTGGTATTGCGGACTTTTGATAATTTGCATTCTTGTACTTGTATTACCACCCAAAATGTATTGGTTACACCCACCACCAAAGCTGCATTTAGCAATTGTCAAAATGGATTGTGGTCCGACAAAAATACTTGGGTAAACGGGCATATTCCTGCTGCAGGGGATTCAGTATACTTATATCACGATATTGTTTTAGACCAGGATTATAAAACCGGAAAAAAAGGTTTTGTATATATAGATAACGATAATTACTTGTGCGGCCACCATAAGTTAACAGGTGCGGTTTTGCAATTTGGAGACATGAATATTGCCAATCTCACGGTTGATGCTGAAACAAGGTCCATTTCTGATGCAAAACCTATGAATATTTCAGGGGTATTTGAGGTGATCTGTTGCATGGATGCATGGTCATTTCCTGCCAACAATGATTTTGAGTGTCAAGACTCAGTTTTATGCGCATCAAACCATGTAACCCGCTATAACAGGGGCAGCGCAACCATTTCACCGCAGCCTATTATAGAATTAGGTAGAATTGATTTTTTGGGAGATGGCAGTTCAACATATCACTTAAAAATAGTGGATATGAATGGCAAGATGGTATTGGAGAAAACCAATGAAGTATCCGAGTTTGAATTGAGTCATTTGGATTTAAAATCTGGAGTTTACATCTGTCAAATTACCTCCAGTTTGGGTGGTTTTTGGCAAGCGAAACTGATGAATTGAGGGTGTTTCTTCGCGAAAAGTCAAGTTTACTTCTTGGCGTATTTCCAATCGCGTTTTTTGCCCTCTTCCAACAATTCTATGGTTTGTTGCAATCGTTTTTCGCGTGTAACTTCTGTTTTTGCTTCGTTAATCCAAAAAACATAATCCCGGCGGGCAGATTCTGTAAATCCAAAAAAACTGCGCCTAGCTGCTTCATTGTTGTCCAATAGTTTTTGTAAATCTTGCGGCACTATTGCTGCCGGTTTTGCGCTTGCAGCGGGTTTTTTAGGAATTTTGTTTTCCTCTATAAGCATGGCAGCCTCAGCAATGTATTGAAGCAAAATTTCCTCATTTGGCAAATCTTTAAAGGAGGTTACTTTTCCAAAATTGCCCATAGAATTGTTTTCTCCACTGAGTGCAAGCAGTTGGTGGGGGTCAGATAGTAAAGACCCTGACCAAAACCCAACTGCACAATGCTTTTTAAATGAGGCCATGTACAGCAGGTTTTTGCCCTTATAAACAAAATTGGGGAATCCCCATTTAATTGCTTCATCTACGTCAGGTACAATGTCGCGAACCAATTGTCTGATATGCACTAAAATAGGTTGGGCAAATGCCGCCGCGTTTTCAATATAACTGTCTACATCCGGATTGGGAGCTCCCATATTGCGAATATATAAAACCTTTGGATTCAGAAGTTCATTTGTAGCACCATCAATTTGTAGGTGTTCAAATATTTTTGTTTACCTTTCGTTGTTTTTGCAATATAACAATAGCTTGTCTGAGAAAGAATCCATATCGATTTATAGAAATGACCCTGCCAAGGCAGCTAGAATCCTATATAAAAAGGGCAAAAGCATAAAGCGCTGGGTTTGCAACAACAGCGGCAACAGTGAGGATGCAGAAGATGTATTACAAGATGCGGTAATCGCATTTATTCAAATGGCTTCAAAACCCACATTTCAGTTGCTTGGAGAACCCCAGGCTTTGTTGTTTGCCATAGCAAAAAAGCAATGGTTTTACCAGTTGAGAAGCCGAAATAGTGCTGTAGACATTGATGTGCAAATCGAAAATTTACCTGAGGAATGCAACAATGAATGGGTGGAGTCTGAACTGAAAATGAAATCTGCGGAAATGGCCCTTGAAAACATAGGGGAGCAGTGCAAAAGCCTTCTTGAATTTTTTTACCTGCATAAAAAAAGCATGGATTGGATTGCAAAAAAATTGGAATTTAGAAATGCACATGTGGCAAAGGCCATGAAATACAAATGCTTGGAGAAAGCAAGAAATCTCATTAACAATAAAAAACAATGAAAGACATTGATCAAATTGACGATTACCTCAATGGGAATATGGGTGCAGAAGAACGCCAAGAATTTGAAGCGCGTTTGCAAAATGAACCTCCCTTAAAGGAATTGTTACAGTCTCATAAAAACACCTTGGGTGGATTGGAACGGGGCTATCTGCGCAAGCAAATGAAAGCAGGATTGAGTTTGTTCTGGAAGTCTACCATAGCTGTTGGGGTGATAATATTGGCAGCTACAGTGTCTTTTTTAAGTATAAAATCCAATAAGGTAAAAAATGAAGCTATAGTCACTCAAAAGACCATGGATGATACTACAACAGAGTGGACTGACAGTGCTAACATTTCTTTAATACAGGCGCAAGGAGATTCTTGTATTGTATTCGTTGAAAGAACACCAGAATTGGCTGTTCATTCATATTTAGATACCCCAATAAAATTAAAAAATACACAAACAATTCAGGACATTGAAGCATTGCCAATTGCAGAAATTTTTCAACCTAAAATGAAGTTTGAAGGGTTTAATATTTACAACAATAGAGATACGATTTTATATACCCAGAATGGTACAGAAATATTTTTCCCAGCAAATATTTTGGAAGATATAAATTATGTGAAACCTACAGGAATTGTGGAAATAAAATATGGACAATTCAACAATTATTTGAATTTTTGGGAACACCAAATTTCAACGCAGAGTGATACCCAATTATTGACTTCTGGAGGGAGTTGTGAAATACAAGCCTATGCCTCAGGAGTGCCTTTGCAAGTGGCAAAAGGAATGGGTTATACCATTTCATTTCCTACCCAACAAAAGGAGCCTCAAATGCACACCTATTATGGACAGCGAGATAGCAGTGGTACACTGGGTTGGATAGAGGAAAAACCTCTGCTGTCGCCTTATCAGAAAAAGGTTTCAATTGATTCCATATTTCAAAAAACGACCTATGGATTTAATGCACAACTCAAAGATGATATTTATGTGGTTCAGCCCAATGGAACAACCTTGGCTGGCCAATTGAGTGGGGACACAGGAATTGTGAATTACTTCAAAAAATTCGATTCTTTACCGCTTGAAACCAAACAATATTTGTTTGAAAAAGAACGTGAATTAAAATTTATTTATCATTTTAGGGACGGCGATTTTACAGGATTTGATTATATTGTAAAAGCCAAAAATAAAGATGAGAAACGCATGGAAAAAGGCATTCAGAAATTTGCAAGAAAGCAATGTTTGTGCAATTTAAATTCAGAAAATATCAGCAAGGCACAAAATGGCGATTTGTATGTCAACCTTAGTCCTAAGATGGAAACCCAGTATACGTTTGATACCATTGTAAAAATTGATAGCAGCATGGGAGTAAAAGAAAAAGCAGCCTTGCAAAAGCAAAATATGAATACCATTATTGTTCGTAAATTTGGATTTGTCAATTGCGATTTTTTTAATGAAACTTTTGACAGAATACCAATGAAAATTGCGGTTCCACAGTCAGGCACTTCGGTGCATTTGTTTTTTAAAGACTTTAAGGCATCTATGCTCCAAATATCCAACGGTAAAGAGTTGGTTTTTAAGAATGTTCCATTGGGCCAAAAAGTCTTAATTGTTGCCACAATGGAAACGGCTAAAGGCCTTAAAATGAGTATGGTAGAAACTGTAATTACTGACGACTTTATTTTGGATTCATTTGTGCCCTTTGATTTTGAGAAAATCAAACAGGTATTGGAGAATTGATAAAACTTCTGTAAACGACTACAAGGCAGATAGGCCGGTTCCACCAATCCAATGGGTAGTGTCAATATCCAAACGGGTTTGGGCCGTAAAATTCTTTTTATACAATGCCCCGGTACCTAAACCCTGAAAGAGTAAGTTGTTTTTTGTGGAAATCCATTGGGTGATATGGCTTAGGCCCAAATTTGATTCTAGAGCAGATGTGCCCCACCATCCTATACCCAGTTTTGCAGCATGGCTTAGCCAAGTGTTGCTGCGCGTAAATCCGCCCAATAAAGTGGGCTTTATAATGATGTATTGGGGTTTGATGGTTTGCAACATTTTTAAGCCTTCTGTGCGTTCATCCAGGCCTATTAATTCCTCGTCAAGGGCAATGGACAGATTGCTTTTGCTGCAAATCTCTTCCATTTCAAGCCAGGAACCAGCCTTAATGGGTTGCTCCACTGAGTGGATGTCATACCTTCCAAAATCCTTGAGTTTGTGAAGTGCATCGGCATGTTGAAAAGCCCCATTGGCATCCAATCTTATTTCCAATTGAAAAGGGTTGAACTGTTTTCTTACAGATTCTATCATCCTGCATTCTGCATCGTGATCCATTGCACCAATTTTAAATTTGAGGCACCTAAAACCGTGTGCAGCCTTTTTCTGGGCTTCTAGCGTCATGGTTTCAATGTCAGACATCCAAATAAGACCATTGATTTTAATGCTTGTTTCCTTTCGGGTAAATGCTGTATCAAAAATTGGCCCTTGGGGGTTTTTGCTGCCAAGGAGGCAACACTCAAGCGCAAACTGCAAAGAAGGATATGGCCGGAGCCAGTCTAAGATCTCTATTTCTGGCAATTTTTCAATCAGCATGGCCTCTATTTGGGGCACAACCGTTAGTAAATCTTTTTGTCCATCCACACTAAGATCGGGCAACGGAGATGCCTCGCCTTCAAAAATGCCGAAAGGGGTGTGATATCGAAGTACCAGTACTTTTTTTGATTGGTACGATCCCCTGCTGGTGTTTGCTGGTGTAATAAATTCGAATATAAATTCTTCAGCACTGAGCATTTTACGAACCCAGATAACTCAATGCCCAATAGATAACCGTGAGCAACAAAATGGTTAATGACAAGTTCTTCAATTCAGCATTAAAGGGTTTGCGCATTTCATCAAGTGGTTTTTGTTCTTTTTGACGCAGGGCTGCAGCTGAGTACACTTTATTGGTGTGTCCTGCCATGAGCAGCAGAATGGGCGAAAACACACCAAGTACCATGGCATATTCCACTGGAGATATTTGCTTGAGTTGCGCTTGCAAATGCATGAAAAATGACAAAATGGTAAAAGTGGTTCCTAGCCAAATTAAAAAACGGTGGTATATCAAAGCCACGCCTTCTCCCATGCGCACAGGTAAGGTGTTTTTGTTGCTGGATTTGTCGGCATCAATATCCCTTATGTTGTTTACATTGAGCACGGCTGTTGCCAGAAGTCCAGCCCCTAGTGCAGCAACAATGGTTTCTTTGTTTAGGCTGCCAGTATGCAAAAAATAAATACCGCATACCGATACAAAGCCAAAAAAAACGAGCACAAACAAATCCCCCAAGCCCGAATAAGCATAAGCGTATTTGCCCATGGTATAAGTAATGGCAGCTCCAATGGCCAAAATGCCAAGAACGATAAAGAACCAATAACTTGTGCTCAATTGCAAGTGGGACACGAATAACAAGGAGAGTCCACTGATAAAAGCAAGAAGTGCCGTTGTTACCAGGGCCAGTTGCATGCTTTTTTTGCTAATTTTTCCAGAGGCCAACATGCGGTCAGTTCTGCCAGCTTGTATGTCGGTTCCTTTTGCAAAATCCCCGTAATCGTTGGCAAAATTACTTAGAATTTGAAGAAGCAAAGCTGTTAATA
>JADYZD010000119.1 GCA_020853295.1 Bacteroidia bacterium
AAGCCTGACACCGTAGTTATCGATATGCGCAATCACTATGAAAGTGAAGTGGGCAGGTTTGAAAATGCCCGATGTCCAGATGTAGATACTTTCAAGGAAGAATTGGCCGAAGTAATAGAGGAGTTTAACGATAACCGAGATAAAAGAATTCTAATGTACTGCACTGGTGGCATTCGATGTGAGAAAGCAAGTGCATGGATGAAACACAATGGATTTAATGAGGTATACCATTTAGAAGGTGGTATCATTAATTACGTTAAAGAATTGAAGGAAAAGGAGTTAGAGAATAAATTTCACGGAGTAAATTTTGTTTTTGACCAAAGATTGCATGAAAGGGTAACGGATGAAATATTGGCCACTTGCCATCAATGTGGAAAGCCTGCTGATAGGCACATCAATTGTGCGAACACTGGCTGTCATCTTTTATTTATTCAATGCGAAGAGTGTGAGCAGAAATTCAATGGTGCTTGCAGTGTTGCATGCTCGGAGATAGTGAAATTACCTGTTGCAGAGCAAATAAAATTGCGAAAAGGAAGGACTGCCCCGAAAATTTTTTCGAAGGGAAGATTTCCACAAACACAATAAAAAAATGGTTTTAGAGTTTATAACGCGATAAGAAAAACTTTACATGAGGCTATTCCCAAAACACCTATTGGCAGGCAATATATTTAGAATGTATATTCGCACCCATTTTTTGGCAAACTTTTTGAATTTGCCATTACTGCGAATGAAAAAGGTTTCAAATTCAATTTTAAACATAGCCGCTATTGCGGTTCTTATGTGCACCGCCTCAGTGGCCCATGCACAATGGGGTGATTGGGGTGGCGGTGGTGGCACAGACACCACCAAAGCTACGTCCGATACTGCAGCCGCAGCGCCTGTTGAAGGTGGCTGGGGTGATGACGGTGGATGGGGAGGAGAAAAGGAAGAAGGTCCCCAAATGCCTGAACGAAAACAATATGTACGTTTTCACCCTCCTTACGATAGTCTTCGTGAAATTATTTATTATGAAGGCATCATTGAGGATGAGAATTGTGAATTCTGTACTTCAGATTCTTTGTATTACAGGGCCAGAAAGTACATGCTTTCTAAATTTGGCAAGGATAAATTGAAGAGTTTTATTGTTGAAGACAAAAAGGCCGATAGAATTACCTTGAAGGTTACCATCCCTATGATTTCTAAGTATGGGCAATACAAGACAGAGAATGTGGGTATGCTAGAATATAAGGTTACGTTGAGGTTTAAGGATGGCAGGTACAAATACCAGTTTGGTAATTTCGTGCACATTCAATCGCCCAATGGATTGGCAAAGGAAAGCACCAGGACCTACCATGAGTATTATATGAAAGTGAAAAAGGGGTACCAGGTAAGCGATAAGTATTTACTGGCGGCCGATCGCGAGGTAAAGGAGTTTGTAGAAGGGTTGAAAAAATCGCTTCGCGAACCATACCAACCCGACGAAGACGATTGGTAATATAGCAAGATTTTGAAAGAAAGCCTCCTAATATGGGGGCTTTTTTGTTGTAAAGTGAAATTGAAAACCCCAATATTTAGAGGGTTTTAGGGGGTATATTTTAGGATACACAAAAAAAAGTTGTGGGCAACTTGCAACTCGAAGATAAATGTGGTACTTTTGCAACCCCAAATTTAACGAGTAGAACAGACTGTGAATCCGCTTAGCACATATAAAACCGTTTCGGCAAACAGGGCTACAGTTACCAAAAAATGGTACATAGTAGACGCTGAAGGACAGAACCTGGGCCGCATGGCCAGCAGGATTGCCTTTGTAATCCGTGGTAAAAACAAACCCGATTTTACCCCACATGTTGACTGTGGAGATAACATTATTGTTATCAATGCAGAAAAAGTGCAACTAACAGGTGATAAAATGGAGAATCGCGAGTACTTGCGCCACACCGGTTATCCGGGAGGTCAACGTTCTACTTTGGCAAAAGACATGAAACCAACCCGCTTGATTGAAGGTGCGGTAAAGGGTATGTTGCCTAAGAATAGACTTGGTCGTCGCTTGTTCACCAACCTTTATGTATATGAAGGTACTGAGCACAACCACCAGGCACAACAACCAGAAATTTTAAAATTCGAATACTGAGACAATAGAGTATGATAAATAACTCAGGCAGAAGAAAAGCAGCAGTTGCACGTGTTTACCTAACAGAAGGTAGCGGAAAAATTACCGTAAATAACCGTGAGTTTGCAAACTATTTCCCATTGGAATGGCACAGGACTTCAATCGAAAGCCCTTTGAACCTTACAGACAATGCAGGGAAATTTGACATTAAAGTAAATGTACGTGGTGGTGGTCAAAGTGGACAAGCACAAGCTGTTCGCTTGGGTATTGCTAAAGCACTTGTGGATTCCAATGTTGAACTGAAATCAGCATTGCGCAATGCAGGCTTTATGACCCGCGATTCTCGTGTTGTAGAACGCAAAAAACCAGGACAGAAGAAAGCACGTAAAAGGTTCCAATTCTCTAAACGTTAATATACAAAAATGGCTTATACTCAACAGGATTTGCTGGATGCAGGTGTACATTTTGGTCACCTTACCCGCAAATGGAATCCAAAAATGGCTCAGTACATTTTTATGGAGCAAAATGGTATCCACATCATTGACCTGAATAAAACAGAATCAAAGCTAGAAGAAGCAAAAGGTGCAATTCGCAATATTGCAAAATCTGGCAGAAAAATCATGTTTGTGGCAACCAAGAAACAGGCTAAAGAAATTATTGCAGACCAAGCAAAACGCGCCAATATGCCTTTTGTTACCGAACGTTGGTTGGGTGGTATGCTTACCAATTTCCAAACTGTTCGTCGCAGCATCAAGCGCATGCAAACAATCGATCGTATGGCTACAGATGGTACCTACGACCGTATCAATAAAAAAGAACGTTTAATGATGAGCCGTGAGAGAGAGAAACTTGGCAATTTGTTAGGCGGTATTGAAGATATGAGCAAACTTCCAGGAGCTATTTTCGTAGTAGATGTAAAACGTGAACACTTGGCTATTGCCGAAGCAGTTCGTTTGGGCATACCTACTTTTGCTCTTGTGGATAACAACTCTGATCCAACTGCAGTGGATTTCCCAATCCCAGGTAATGACGATGCGTCTAAAAGCATACAAATCATCGTAGGTGAAATGACCGATGCCATGATTGAAGGCTTGCAAGAACGCCGCCGTGAAAAACCTGAAGAAGAAACAGCAGAAACCCAGCCTGTAGCAGATACAGCTGCTGCTGAGGCATAAGGTTGAATTTATTCCTTTAAACAAAATTATTATGAGCATAAGTGCAGCAGACGTAAATAAATTGCGCCAAATGACTGGCGCGGGCCTAATGGATTGCAAAAAAGCTTTGGCTGAAACCGGCGGAGACTTTGAAGCAGCCATTGATTTCTTGCGCAAAAAAGGTGCAAAAATTTCAGCCAACCGTGCCGATCGTCAGGCTACTGAAGGTGCAGTAATTGCACTAACCACTGAAGATGGCAAAAAAGGTGTTATTATCAAACTTACCTGTGAAACCGATTTTGTGGGTAAAAATGAAGATTTTGTGGCTTTCGCACATGAAATAGCCAACGCAGCTTTGAGCAATGAGCCCGCTTCTCTTGATGACTTAAAAAACATCAGCATTGCAGGTGGAACCATTTCTAGCCGTTTGTTAGATGAAGTGGCTAAAATTGGCGAAAAAATTGACGTTGTGAACTACGAACTGGTGAAAGGCGAGAATATTGTTGGTTATATCCATGGTGCAAACAGATTGGGTGTTTTGGTTTCTATGAACCAGGCTCCAAGTGCAGCTAACATTGCAGCAGGTAAAGATGTAGCCATGCAAATTGCAGCTATGAACCCAGTTGCCGTTGATAAGAATGATGTAGATGCTACTACTGTTGAACGTGAAATGGAAGTAGGCAGAGAGCAAGCCAGAGCTGAAGGTAAACCGGAAGCAATTTTGGATAAAATAGCCCAAGGCAAACTTGAAAAATTCTATAAAGATTCAACATTGTTGAACCAAGAATTTGTGAAAGATGGTTCAAAAACTGTTGCAAAAATGTTGAACGACGTTTCTGCAGGATTGACCGTTTTGGCCTTCCGCCGCGTTCAGTTGGGTTAATATAAAATTGAAACTATGTTAAAAGGCTGCCATTCGGCGGCCTTTTATTTTTTATAGCTATCTCGTATTCCATTGGTGTTCTTTATCTTTGCCAACCGGAATGAAATTTAAACGGGTTCTTTTGAAACTTAGCGGTGAATCACTGCAAGGAGATCAACAATACGGTATCGATCCTAAAATGCTTGAACAATATGCAAGCGAAGTAAAGGAAGCAGTCAATCTTGGTGTAGAAGTAGCCGTGGTTATCGGGGGTGGTAACATTTTTCGTGGTTTAAAAGGGGCACAAGGAGGCGTAGTCGATAGGGCAACTGGAGACTATATGGGCATGCTAGCCACCATGATTAACGCTATGGCGTTGCAAGGTGCCTTTGAAAAACATGGGATGACCACACGCTTGCTTTCTGCAATTAAAATGGAACAAATTTCAGAACCCTTTATTCGCCGCCGTGCAATGCGTCACTTAGAGAAAGGCCGTGTAGTAATTTTTGGGGCAGGAACAGGAAATCCTTATTTTACTACAGATACGGCAGCTTCACTTAGGGCAGTTGAAATAGAGGCGGATTTGGTAATTAAAGGTACCCGCGTAGATGGGATTTATTCTGCAGATCCTGAAAAAGACCCTACCGCAGTGAAATTCAATGAAATTTCTTATAAAGATGTGTATTCAATGGGCCTAGAAGTAATGGATTTAACCGCCATTACTTTATGCCAAGAAAACAATTTGCCCATAGTGGTTTTTGATATGAACAAGCCGGGCAACTTTCGCAAATTGATGGAAGGCCAAGCTGTAGGAACCCTTGTAAAGTAAACAATATTTTAAAGCATAAAAAAAGCCCGGTAACGGGCTTTTTTATTTTAATTCAGTAAATACTGAATTAGTTTAATGCGTTTACATGCTTTTGCAAGCTGCTCTTCAAGTTGCCTGCTTTATTCTTGTGAATTACATTGGTTTTAGCCAATTTATCTACAGCTCTAAAAGCGGTTAACAACAAGCCTTCAGCTTCAGATTTGCTGCTTGCTTTGCGGATATTTTTAATAATAGTCCGGGCGGATTTGTGCTGGTAACGGTTGCGTTCGTTCTTCGCGCTATTGGCCCTGATTCTCTTGATTGCGGACTTATGATTTGCCATCTTTTTTTAAAAGGACTGCAAAAATACAATGGTTTCATGAAATAACCAACACTTAATTGGAAAATTACTCATTCTCTGGCGCCAATCTCACAATTAAACCATCGATTTCTGGAAGAATATGAATTTGACAACCCAAACGGCTGTTGTTTTTGACATGAAAAGCCTGGTCCAGCATGTCTAATTCGGCCTCGGATTGTTCCGGGAGTAATGTGTCACTTTCTATATAAACTTGGCAAGTGGCGCACATTGCCATTCCGCCACATTCGCCTTTTACGGGCAATTCGTACAACTTACACACCTCCATAAGATTGAGGTTCATATCAGTAGGTGCCACAACTTGATGTTGTTCACCTAGTCTATCAATAATGGTTATGGTAATATCTTGCGGATCCATGTGTTTTTACTAATGAAGGTTACTGTGCAAATGCAGTCTTGAATTTCGCACAAGAATATCAAAATATGTACTTTCAGGCAGTTTTTCCAGCACGTATAAGCATACATTCCCGTGCTCAAAATCATCCATTTGCTGCAAGGGTGTGCCTGTTAACAAACATAGAAAACTGCGTAAGGCCCTGCCGTGCATGCAAATGAGAACCGGGTTTTCACCATTGGCCATGATTTTATTCAAGCCAGCCTTTTGTCTTTCAAAGAGTTCTTTTGGCGTTTCTCCTCCGTGAACTGCAATATCCAAATTGCCTTGAGCCCATTGTTGTATGGTATGAATGAATTTCTCATGTGCCTCTGGAGTTGGCTCCATACCTTCCATTTCACCCCAGTTAATCTCATTTAATTCTGACAGTTCCTCCATTTTAGCCCCCATTTGTATAAACGGTGCTATTGTTTGGTGGGTCCTTTTTAAGTTGCTTGTATATATTTTCTCAAATGGAATGTGTCGGTAATGGTTGAAGAAGCTTTTTGCCTGCTTTTTGCCTGTTTCGTTCAAATCCGTATCAACACCAGAACCTTGAACAATTCCACGTCTGTTATAATCGGTTTGACCGTGCCTGATAATGTATAGTGTTTTGGTCCTCTGCCTGTATTGCTTGTCTTCTAGTGCGACTTTTTCGGTTAAATTTCCCATTTCTTTAAATACTACTGCTTCTATCTTGGCTTTCTGCTTCAGGAGTTAGATTTTTGCAACACCTTGGAACAAGTTTTTTTCGACACCGCAAAGATAAGCCTAAAGGCTTTGAACGAAAGATGTTTTAATACAATGAATTCTGCATTGGAAATTGTGTACTCCGAAATTGGCGACAATTACTTGTGTGCAACTATGCCTGTAAATCACAACACCGTGCAACCCTTAAGAATGTTAAACGGCGGCGCATCTCTGGCTTTGGTTGAATGCGTTGGAAGTATGGCGGCAAATTTGGCTTTAGACCGAGAAAAGTTTGTTGCCGTTGGTCAATCAGTTACAGGAAATCACTTTAAGCCCGCCTTTGAGGGTGATATGGTTACAGCCAAGGCTATGCCTTTACATATTGGAAAACGCAGTCAAATATGGGAGGTTTGTATTACCGACGGCAAAGGAGTAGCCGTGAGTAAAGGAACAATAACTATGGCTGTTATTCCATTAGATTCGCTACGTGGTTAAAGGTTTTGCGATTTTTAGAGCTCCGGGCAACCCCGAGATTGTAGCCATCAGTGGTGAATTCTCTCAGGCAGCGGGTGTAAGTGTGTTTCAGGAACATACATTTTATTTAAAACCTTGGGCTTCGAATTCGGAGCTGCAAATGCTCAAAGGCAGTAGGTTTGAGTTTTCTGAAAACCTGCTGCAAAATTGGCTGAATAACATTCAATTGCATGATCACCAAACCTTGTACCCAGATCTGGATTATGGGTCATTTTCCGACTATATCAATTTTATTCAAACAGGCATAGCCGAGAAGGATTTTGATAAAATTGTGGCGTGTCGGTCCATTACGGAATCATATTCCAAAATTGAGCCAAAACAAGCGTTTTTGCATGCACTTTCCCAACACCCAAATGCTTTTGTATACATGCTTTTTCATCCTGATTTTGGACTATGGATGGGTGCTACGCCAGAAAGATTTCTCGCATATCAAAATGGAACTGCTGAAACAGTTGCATTAGCGGGGACAATCATTGGTGAAAGTGAAATTTGGTCACAAAAGGAAAAAGAAGAGCAATCCTTTACCGCAAAATACATTACAGAATTTATGCTTGAATTTGGGGTACCTTCAATTGATCCCTTGCAGCTGTATGAAACTAGGCAAGGTGCATTGCGACACCTAACCCAAAATTATAAATTTCATTTAAATGCAGATATATTCAATAGGATTATTGGTGATTACCACCCAACACCTGCCGTGGGTGGATATCCAAAAGAAGCTGCCGTGCTGTTTATTGAAAGGTTTGAAAAATTGGAAAGAGAACTGTTTACAGGTTGGCTTGGCTGGGGAAATACCCATGAGTTCAACAGCTTTGTGAATTTGCGCTGTGCCCGTATTTTCAAAAATCAAGTGAGGTATTTTGCGGGCTGTGGTATTAATATGGGTTCCCAACCCGATAAAGAATGGGCTGAGACTGAAGCGAAAATCAATGTGATGAGAAGCTGTTTTGCTGAACGTTAATTTTCGTCACCTTCTTTTACAGGCGGCGGCGTTTCGTCTGGCTCTTCTTTGGGTGTTGGCAATTCTTTTTTCTTTTCTACTTTTTTGCCTTGGCCAAAATCATAATTGTCCAAAGCATCTTTTACCCAAAATCCATCTTTAAAAGCCATATAATAGTCTAAATCTCCGCTGGGTATGTAGTAGGGGTAATCATTTACCGCTTCTGGAAAGGCAGGTGCCAAATTGTCCAGCACCAAAATTTTTCGTTCAGGTTCATACCTTAGCATCATGCCGCTTTCATTGTGAAATTCAAAAACTACCCTGCACGCAGGTTTTAAATCAAATTTGCCATCCTTGAAAATGGCTTTCCCAAATACTGGAGTTCCTCTATCAAACCAGAGAACATCAATTACTTTTTTGTTGCTATTTACATCTGAGCCATCGTATCCCAGCAGGATATATGCTTTTTTTCTTTTTATTTTTGTGGGTACTATGGAATAATACAAGGCACCATACCATTCGTTGGTTTCCAATTCCACATCCAAGTAGTCCTTTTTGTGCTTTTTAGAAGTATCGAGCAATTCAAAGACCTGGTTTTCTCTTCCATCTCTTAATTGAATGTAGCCAAAATTCTTAAAGTCACCATTGCTCAAAATTAAATTGAAGGTAAAAACCCTGAATTTTCCCGGCTTTACGTCTTGTATAGAAACCGTTTTGGTTTTTAAGGAGTCAAAGGGATAATAATAACTTGAAGGGATATTTAACAATGTATCTAAGCTTCTATACATCAGCCAGGCCGCATTTTGTCGCATCTGGTCATTCTCACCATTAATAAATACAGGTGCTATTTTGGCCAATTTCTTTTCTACCACAGAAATCTCATAAAATCCAGTGGTATCAACTTTTGCCGCATCAGAAAATCCGGAAAAACAGATTCCCATGAATAAAAGAAAAATGGATTTTAAGAGATTCATTGGTATAGTAAACTCTAAAACCGCACCAATTATTATATTGGGTAGGAAGAATTAAAGATTTTCGAGGATCATGGCACTGGCGCCACCACCCCCGTTGCATATTCCGGCAGCACCATATTTTGCGTTGTTCTGCTTAAGAACATGAATAAGAGTAACCAAAATACGGGCTCCTGATGCTCCTAGCGGATGACCTAATGCTACTGCACCGCCATTCACATTTACTTTGTCGGCATTTAAATTAAGTATTTTATTATTTGCCAATCCCACAACTGCAAAAGCTTCATTTAGCTCAAAATAATCCACATCAGCCAAAGAAATGCCAGCACGTTTTGCGGCAATAGGCAAAGCTTTGCTTGGGCTTGTGGTAAACCATTCAGGTGCCTGTTCAGCATCGCCAAAACCAGAAATTTTTGCAATTGGTGTTAGGCCCAAGGATTCCATTTTGCTTTTGCTCATTAACAATAAGGCTGCTGCTCCATCATTCATGGTACTTGCATTGGCTGCTGTTACAGTGCCATCTTTTTTGAATACTGGTTTTAGCTCAGGAATTTTGTCGAAACGCACATTGGTATATTCTTCATCTTTGGCAAACACAATTGGGTCACCTTTTTTCTGTGGAATTGAAACAGGAACGATTTCATCATTGAATTTGCCGGCCTCCCAAGCTGCGGCTGCTCTCTTGTAGCTTTCAATTGCAAAAGCATCTTGATCTTCCCTTGTAATACCATATTCGGTGGCACACAATTCGGCACAGGCACCCATTAGTGAATTGCTGTACACGTCTAGCAAGCCATCATTTTGTATGCCATCAATCATGTTTATGGGACCAAATTTAAATCCAGTTCTGCTGCCCATTAAATAATGCGGCACTTGGCTCATGTTCTCCATTCCACCAGCAATAACTACATCATTGTGTCCAAGCATAATGCTTTGGGCGCCTAATGCAACTGATTTCATGCCACTGGCACAAACTTTATTCACAGTGGTGCATGGTACATGGTCAGGAATACCAGCAAATTTTGCAGCTTGACGCGCCGGCGCTTGTCCTAAGCCCGCTTGTAGAACACTGCCCATAAAAACTTCCTCAACTAGGCTGGAATCAATACCTGCCTTTTCTATGGCACCTTTTATAGCCGTTGCACCTAATGAGGTTGCTCCTACAGTAGATAATGCACCATTAAAACTTCCCATAGGGGTGCGCACAGCGGCAATGATATATACGTCTTGCATTGGTTTGTAATTTGCGTGCAAAATTAACCAATCCTGCACATTATCCTAAGGTATTCTCATTAATTTGAAAGGCCCATTTACAATTTGTGTTTGGGTATGCCTGTATTCATGCAACCATTGAACAGCATCTTGCATTAAATTGATTTATTACACATTAAATTTGCCAAATATTGCGAAGCAGAACTTTAAAAATATTCCCACTACCTATAGTGTTATTTGAGTTTGAAACTCTCAATTTGCACATTTTTGAACCCAGGTACAAAACGCTGATTGCCGATTCGTTCCGCACAAATGAAACATTTGGAATCCCTACAGTAATAGATAAAAAAATCATGCCGAATGGGGCAGAAGTGGAAGTTTTGGAAATTAGCAAAGTACACACCAATGGGGAATTGGATATTGTTGTTAAAGTGATTTCTCGTTTCGAAATTGTAGAAGTTTTATTTTCATCTGAGGCCAATACAGCACACTCGGCCATAGTGAACCCCATCGCATTTACTGAAAATGCCGAAAAAGAATTGGATTGCCGTATCTTTGATTTGTTACAGGAATTGTATGAATATGCAGAGGTGGTGGCGCCTGCCAATTTTAATACCAATACTGAAATGCTAAATTTTGTGCACAAATCAGGTTTGAGCTTGAGCCAGGAATTTGAAATGGTTGCATTGCAAAATTCCTACGACCGACAGCTTTTTTGGATTCATCAGTTAAAGCAAATAGTTGCTGCTATTTCCGAAATTCAAAATATGAAAAAAGCTGTGAAATTAAATGGCCATTTTAAAAAATATCCCCAAGCATTTTGATCCTTGCTATTGAAACATCATCAGTAATTTGTTCAGCTTGCTTAATAGGGTTGGATGGAAAAATATTGAAACAATCTGTTTCAGAAATTGAAAATTCACATGCCGAAAAATTACCGGTGATGGTGAATGATTTGTTGCAACAATTGGGCAAAGAAAACTTAAAAGCTGTGGCCATTAGCAAAGGCCCAGGCAGTTATACCGGATTAAGAATAGGAACCAGTTTGGCAAAAGGAATTTGTTTTGCGTTGAATCTTCCACTTATCGCTGTAGACGCATTGTATGGCCTTGCTTTATATATTCAAAAGCAGCATTCTGATTTTACAGTTGTAGTGCCCCATTTAGATGCCCGTAGAAATGAAGTGTATATGCAAATTAGAAATGCAGGAATGGAAGAAATAATGGCAACGGATGCTGTGATTTTGACAACGGATTCTTTTGAAAAGTATGCATCTGATAAAGTGATTTTTGTGGGCAATTGCCCCATGAAGTTTAAAGAAATCTGCAGTTTGAACAGTGCTTCTAAATTTATATTTCAAGAGCCTCTTTCTGAATTTTTAGCCGCAGAAGCTATTGATCATTATCAGAAAAAGCAATTCGAAGATTTGGCGTATTTCCAACCCGCATACCTCAAGAATTTTGTTGCAGGTACCAACAATAAATTTATTTTATGAAGTTGCTGTTGCTGGATAATTTCGACAGTTTTACCTACAATTTGTCGCACTATTTGCAAATTGCAGGCGCCACAGTGGATATTAAAAGAAACAACGATTCTGAAGTTTTAAATGCCCATAATTACGATGCTTTTGTTCTCAGTCCTGGGCCATGCACACCAAATGAATCTGGTTTTTTAATGGAGTTCGTTTCAAAATATTCCGGTGTAAAACCCATGCTTGGTGTGTGTTTGGGCATGCAGGCAATCGGTTTGCACTTTGGATGGGATTTGGTAAAAGCCAATGAACCTAAGCATGGGAAAACCAGTAAAATCAACCATCAGAATAATGGAATTTTTAAAGGATTGCCCAATCCAATGCAAGTAGGACGCTACCATTCATTGGTGATTCAGCCAAATCAAAATGCAAATACCCTAGTTATTGATGCAGAATGTGATGGAGAAATTATGGCAGTGTCTGCTCCGGAATTCAATGTTTATGGAGTTCAATTTCACCCTGAAAGCATACTTACTCCCAATGGCCAAAAGTTAATTCAAAATTGGATGAATTTAATAGGTACTTAAGAATAGTAATGTTCAATTACCTGCGCAATTTGGGCTTCAGAATAACCACAAACTTTATACAATTCTTCATTTGCGCCGTGCTCTATAAAATTATCTGGAATTCCCAAGTTTTGAATATTTCCTTGCCATCCAAGTTTTAGCAGTTCAGTTCCAACCATTTCTCCAAATCCACCTAGAATAGCACCATCTTCTACAGTAATCAAATATTCGTGGGATTGGGCAATTTCTTTTAATAAATCAATATCGAAAGGTTTAATAAAGGGATAATGAAAATGCGAAACATTTCTTTTGGAGAGTGCAATTGCTGTTGCGGCAAACTGACTCGCAATTCCGGTAGAAATTACCGCAACATCTTTGCCTTTTCTAACACATTTGCCTTTTCCCAAAGTCAATTTCTCGTTGTCAATGCTTTTTGCAGGCACATTGCCTTTGGGGTAACGAATGGCGAATGGTTTTTTTGTTTGATATGCCAATTCCATTAATTCCCGGAGTTCATTTCCACAAGAGGGTGCTGTAAGAATGATATTGGGTATAATTCGTAAGAAAGAAATGTCAAATGTTCCATGGTGTGTAGGTCCATCTTCGCCCACCAATCCGGCCCTATCAATGCAAAAAATTACCGGAATATCTTGCAGTGCAACATCGTGAATTAGTTGGTCGTACCCTCTTTGCAAAAAGGTAGAATAAATATTTAAATAGGGTTTTAGACCGGTTAGTGCCAAGCCCGCAGAAAATGTAACAGCATGTTGTTCTGCAATTCCTACATCAAAAAAACGTTCAGGAAACATTTTCATTGCTTCGGCCATTCCGCTTCCACTGGGCATTGCTGGTGTTATTCCCACTATGTCACTGTGCTTTTCCGAAAGAGCAATTATTGTTTTTCCAAACAATTCTTGCCACTTTTGGTTGCTACCCGTTGCCGGTTTTATTTTTACAAATTTATTTGTACTGTGCCACCGTGTTTGTTCATTTTCTGCTGGTTCATAGCCTTTGCCTTTAATGGTTTTTACATGCAGCACTCGTGGCCCTTTAATGCTTTTAATAAGGTTTAATTCCAGTATCAGTTCATTTAAGTTGTGGCCATCAATTGGGCCAAAATATGGAAGCCCTAAATTCTGAAACAAATTACTGGGTGAATGTTGTATTTCTGGTAAATGCCGATCGAGGGCGCCTGTGCTGGGGTCAATTCCAATATGGTTGTCATTTACAATTACCAAAACATTTGAATTTGTAGCCACCAAATTATTTAAGGCTTCAAAACTCATTCCACCAGTAAGCGCACCATCTCCAACTATTGCAATTACGGTTCTATCATTTTCGCCTTTTAATTGGAAACCTTTTGCCATTCCGGCAGCTGCAGAAATGGCAGTACTGCTATGGCCAGTGCCAAATGCATCATGTTCACTTTCGGTAATTTTTGGGAATCCTGAAATGCCGCCATAATTGCGAATGTTTTTAATTTCCTCAAATCGATTTGTAAGAATTTTATGGATATATGCCTGATGTCCAACATCCCAAATAAATTTGTCGTATGGACTGTTGAAAACATGGTGGATAGCTACAGAAAGTTCTACCACTCCTAAGTTTCCAGCGAAATGACCGCCATTTTGTAAAATAGTAACTATCAAGAACTTACGAATGTTTTCGCATACAACTTTTAAGTCGTTGGGTTGTAATTTATTAATATTACTATTATGGAAAATATTGGAGTCCAAGTGTACAAAATTACATAATTATTATTGCCTTTTTTGATTGATTTTAATGAATTGGTGTTAAATACATAAAAAAATAGCCTAAAATTATAAAATATGAATTGTTTTTTTCTAAAATATCTCTTTAGATTTTAAAATTTACTTCAAATAGTGCGCATTTAATTGGACAGATTATTGGAGAAGTTTTTTTATTAAATAATTAGGTTTAAAATTGCGTTACCAAACTAAATATAATTATGCCACGCAAACCAAAAGCCAGCTCTGCTAAACCTGCTACAGCAGCAGGTTCTGCAACTCCAGCAGCCCCTAAGAAAAGGGGAAGAAAGCCAGGTTCTAAAAACAAAACCACAGGCGCTAAAAGAGGTCGTAAACCAAAAAAAGTTACAGCATTTGATGGTTTATTGAAAGAAATTTCTGCTTTAACCAAAGCTGTTTCAAAAGCAAAAGCCATAACTGAAAGAGAATTGGCGAAAACTGAAGCTGCTGCAGAAGTAAAAATTGCAAAAGCCAAAGAAAGAGGCGAGAAAAAAATTGCTAAAATTAAAGCCAATGCGAAATTGCGTCGTAAAGGACCAGGACCAGGAAGACCTCGTAAAGCTTCTGCCGCTAAGAAAAGTGGTCGCAAGCCAGGTCGTCCAACTGCTGCCTCAGCTGCAGGTTCTAAAAGAAGAGGAAGGCCAGCAGGTGCCCCTAATAAGGCAAAATCTGCCGCAAAACCAGCAATAAAAGCTGTAGCTAAAAAAGCCGCTAAACCTGTTGCAAAAAAAGCAGCGAAACCAGCAGCTAAAAAAGCAGCTAAGCCAGTTGCTAAAAAAGCAGCGAAACCAGCAGCTAAGAAAGTAGCGAAACCAGCAGCGAAAAAAGCCGCTAAGCCAGCAGCTAAGAAAGCCGCTAAACCTGTTGCAAAAAAAGCAGCGAAACCAGCAGCTAAAAAAGCCGCTAAGCCAGTTGCTAAAAAAGCAGCTAAACCAGCAGCTAAGAAAGCAGCAAAACCAGCAGCGAAAAAAGCTTCTAAACCAGTAGCTAAAAAAGCAGCTTCTAAGAAGCCTGCAGCTAAGAAAGTTGTTGCTAAAGCAGCACCTGCAGCCGCTGCTGGTTCTGAAGCTAAAAAGGACGCTTAATATTTTTGATTATTCAATAAAAGGAGGGTCTATCCCTCCTTTTTTATTTGAATAAATCTTTGATTTCCTGAGATGTCCTTAATGAGTTTTTTCTCAGAAAAGTGTTCAAATACTTGCAAAGTAGGTTCAGCCAGATATTGGTTAATTTCTGCGTATAATACACAACCATTTCTTTGTCTTAGTAGCAATTGGGCAAGCCCTTTATAAAAAATAAGTGGATCTTTCCCTCTTGGAAATAAAGCCAATTCAGGTTCAAAATCCAATACTGATTTTGCCATTTCATGCTTTTCGCTACTAGAAATATAGGGCGGATTGCTTACAATAATATTAAAATTATCGGGCAAGTTTTCGTTTGAGAGAAAATCATGGTGCCTAAAATTTACATTTTTACAACCCAATTCGTCTGCATTCTGTTGCGCTATTTTGAGAGCATTCTCCGAAATGTCTGTTGCCACTGCATTTGTGCCTTTTAGTTCTAATGCCAGTGTAATTGCAATAACACCACTTCCGGTGCCTATTTCGAGGATGTGGGCTGCGCTATTTCTTTCATTGGCAATGATTATTTCGCACAATTCTTCCGTTTCAGGCCTAGGTATTAGGACATGCTTGTTTACTTTGAAATTTCGCCTGTAAAAGGTGCTGAGTTCGCATATGTATTGTATGGGCTCCCCAGAGAGTATCCGTTCAATATAGTTTTTTGGAATTGCCCTAGATGAAAGCAAATAAGAATGAAATAGTTTTATTTCGTGTTTGGTAAAGCGGTGCTCCAGTTTTGCAGTTAAATCCTGTAGTTCGTGCATTGATTAGTTACCCAGTACAGTGAATGCGATTCTTTTTTGAAAGGTTTCTCCTGTAATATGGTAGCCCGTCAAATATAGAATGTAATTGCCAGTTTGAATGATCCCATTTTTAGTGCTTCCATCCCAAATAATTGTTCCATTCTGCTCAATACCATAGTTGGAGTATGGCGTAGTGACAAGATTTCCAGCCTCAGAAAAAATTTTGGCCGAGATTAAATAACCCGATTTTTCTAAATTGAATTTTAAAATTAATACATCATCTACGCCATCATCATCTGGAGTAAACCAGTCCTTTTCCAATTCAAATTTGTTTGATGAAACCAAGTTTTGGTACTGGGAGTTTAACAAACCGGGTGTGCCAAATCCTTTGTTCTCCGCTGCACTGGTCCAATGTTGTTGTGAGTTTTTAGGCGACAGAGGTGTAATGCGTTCTAAGCTTATGCCTTCTGTGTTAGATACGAATGGAGAATGCATGGCATCACTGTATTTTATTTGGTCTAAGGGCAAACCAAATTGACCTGTAATGCCGCAATATCCTTCTTCATTTGAGAAAGTTGGCATTTCTGCAATAGCTATAAAAGAACCGGCATTATGGAAGGGATATTGGTTCATAATTATATCAGGTGCCGTTGTAATCACCACATATTCATTTGGGAAAAGGGTATATCCGCCAGCACCAATTGGGTAGGATTTTATCGTATTTCCATTGTCGTCTAGGTTGGAAATATAAACGTATTTTAAATCAAGTATCCTATTTGATTTGTTATATAACTCTACGTAATCCGCATCGTGGCCTTTGGGGTTAAAGAGAATTTCATTCAATACAATTTCTCCTTCCTTAATTGAAGGGTCGCCTATGCCTATTTTCAAGGATGTTTCTGTAATGACTTTCCCAAAACATGACGGAATATTCGTGCACACCAGTTTATATTCTTTTTGCAAAGCCATATTTCCATTAAGTTCAAGATCAATGGTGTGTTTGATTTCATCAAAGGTGGAAATATTCTGCACCTGTACATCATTAGGGAATAGTGAAAAATCTGAGGGTTTTAATTCAAAACTATCTGGGTTTTCGCTAAAGTACAGGCGAATTTTATTGGGTTGTAAGCAGTAACTACTTATAATTTTAAATTCAGGTAAATTGTTCAAAGTAGATAGAATAGAGTTCCTTGCTCCAGGCGTTCCTCCAGTGGAATTGTTGCTGCCCCAATTTCCCAATTTTAAGCATGGAAAAGCGGTGTCTTTTAATTCCAAACTCCAGCCACCTTCAGCTTTTAATTTGCTGATATGCCAATCCGTAGCGTATTTGATTTGATCTATTTTTTCACTCTTAGGATTGATGAAGAGTATTTCGTCACCATCATTGTTTAAAGAAGGGAATACACTGGTTCCAATCCATTTTACATTGGCCAATTTTAATCCGGTATTCGTGTTTTTGGTAATTATTGCATACGAGTATGGCGGTAAAATGCTGTCTGGTAAAATGGCATTGCTGCTGTAATCCGTAAGCTTGCACCCCCCCAAACGAAAATATTTATCCGTGGTATTTTTAATTTCAATGTACTCTGATTCGGGTAAAACACCTGCACTGGGTGTGGGGTTGTACATGATTTCTGTGAAAATAATCTCCCTGTATTTTGGTGTGTCTAGGTAAATACTGCTGAAGGGAATTGTGTGCAAATAAGATACATTGCCAAAGGTATCTTTGGTTCCCAAATTGCTCAATAGGTGGGTTTTGTTTTTGGGGATGGAGTTAAAAGTCAGTCGTACTTCTTTTGCAAAGTTGGTATCGAAAAAAATTGATACCGGATTTTGTGTGCCATTTAATAGAAATTGGTTTGCAGCAATACCAGTAACAGCCTCATTAAAACTGACTTTTACTGTATTTGGGTAAATAAATTGGACCTGATTCATTTTGGGGCCAACCGTATCTGGAATGGGATTCCCAAACCAAATATTGTCAAAATAATGTTTGCCAATTATTGTTGTTCCACTTTGCACTATTTTGATACCTGTGTAAGTAGATACCCGTATACTGGTATCTAACACAGCGCCTTGGATAGTGAAATTGTTGGTTGAAAGATTCCTATAGGATAAAGTCCACTTCTTGGCGGTATCTCTTTCAACTTTTATCATGTAATTATTCTGGGATTTGTTCAGCTCTCCATCCAGTCCAGATATGATTTCAGTAGCAGTTCCATTAACCAGTTTGTAAAAGCTTATTTCATCTTTGGTATTCCCAAAACGTATGAAATATCCGTTTTTTGATTTTTCTACTAGGGTATCTGCAAAGAGAAAAAAATCGACATAATTGGCAGAAGAGGGGTTCACTCCCAGTTCTATTTGCCAATAGAAAGTATTCACCATGCTCGCATCAAATTTTGAGGAAATACCAAATTGCACATTTCCACCAACATTGTTTGTGGTGTGTAATTTGCCGTTCAATACCTCAAAATCACTGGTATTATAAATCCATGTTGGATTGTTTTGTAGCTCGCCATCCCCAAAGCTATCTGTAAATTGAGCATATATTTTGGATTGGCAGATGAACAATAAAATAATAGTTAAATGTGCCCTCACGGGTCAAATTTAATAATTTTAGATTAAAATTTAAATTTTGTGCTCTCGCCCTTTCCACTCATATGTTTTGCCAAATGAGAGCAGACCAATGTAAGGTATAATAACAAGTTGCAACAAGGAGCACAGCGCTGAACTGGTGGGTTGGATTCGAATATTAAAAAAGCTTTTCACAGAACGCATAAACAGGTAATCCAGTAGAATTTTGCAAAAGATATATGCCAGGCCCGCAATGAAAAAGGTATGAATAAAAGTGCCAATAATCAAATGGGAGATGATGGCTGTGCAGAATAAAAAAGTAAGCAGTTGGAAATAAAACATACGACCTCTTGTGTTTAATTTTCCTTTAGATGCCCACCGAATGCGTTGTTGTATAAAGTCCTTGAAATTGGGCTGGGGTTGCGTGATTACCACAGCCTCATTGTTGTATAGGAAGGAAACAGAGTTGTTGTTTCGCTTAAAAAATTTGGCCAATAAGAATTCATCATCACCTGAGGCGATATGTTCGTTGCCTTCATATCCATTTAATGAGAAAAAACCTTCTTTTGAAAAACACAAGTTGGCACCATTGGCCATAAAGGGTTTGTTGGTAGCAAATCCAAGGGCTCCAATGGCAATCAGTCCAGCATTCTCGGTGGTTTGGTAGTTGTTTAGTAAACCTTTCTTTTGTTGGTAAACTACAGGTCCGGCAACAAATTCACTTTCCGTTTGTTGTATATGTTTGTTAAAAAATTTGAGCCAGTTTGAAGGTACAACACAGTCTGCATCCGTTGTGATTATATAGTTTTTACTTGCTTGATTTATTCCAACAGTTAGTGCTGCTTTTTTCCCATTTTTCTGGGCATCATTTTCAAATGAATACCAGTTTGATTTGGTGTTTTTAGCAATGTAATATGTAATAATAGTATTGCTATTATCGCTAGAATGGTCATTCACAAATATTACCTCATATAGTTCTTGTTTGTAGCTTATGTTATCAATAGAATCAATTAATAAAGGCAAGTTTGAAGCTTCATTTCTATATGCAATAATAATGCTGAACGATAATTCGGTATTGTTCTGAATGTTTTGGCTTTTTAGAGATTTGAATCTTGTATTGAAAGATACACTTACTTTGATTAGAAGTATCCCATATAAGATGAATAATAATCCTGTAAATAGGTGGAAAATCATCTGCCTTTTATTTTTTGTGTAACAATAAATAACAAACCTATTATTGAAGGCACCAGCATGTTTGCGGTATAATTAATGAGTGCGGCACCCAGCAGTGCAGGTTGCATGTGGGTGGGAATATTGAATACCAGAAAAGGCAAACCGGTGCGCAACCCAGCATCAGTAATGGCCATACTTGGTGCAAAACTCTGCAATAAATAAATACAAGCCACACCTGTAAATATATAAAAATAATGGGGTGATATTTGGAATTGGTACAAAAGAAATGTGTAGAAAGAAGCAAAAACCAAATACCGAAGAACCGACAGCCAAAGCACATGCAGCAATTGGGGTAAGGTGAATTTTCGAATGTCTTCGGCAATGTTTTTTAGGTACTTTGCTGTAAATTGTGAATTTTTAAAATATGTATAAATAAGGTATGCAACTATGGGAATACTCAATACTGAAACCATAGCCAATTTTATGAGCCAACTGTACTTTTCAGGCAACAATATTGAGGCGGCAGGAATGCCAAACCCAATGGCTACAATGAGTTGAACAGTGCCCCCTGTTACTGAATTTACAGCTGCTGGAATGCGGTTCTCGGGCTTTAAATAAACGATACGACCCAGGTATTCGCCGATTCTAAACGGAAATATATTGCTTACTGCGGTGCCGGAAAGTGTGCTGCGAAAGGCATTTGCATAGGATATGCTCTCCAGCTGTTGTAAGAGTACTTGCCATTTTCTGGCTTCAATTCCCCAATTAATTATTGCGGATAGTATGCCAATTAAATATACCCAAGAAGGAATGGATTGAATGGCGAACCACACCTCTCTTGGATTTTCAATGTGAAAAAAATATGTGTAGATGATCCAAATAATGGCTACCGAAAGCAGAATTTTGGCTGCGGTAATCAATTTGGATTTCATTATTTAAGAATTTTCTTTTAGAATCTTTTGTTCGATTGAAGTGGTGCTATAACCTTGCAACAATTGAATAGTGAGCACCTTGCCTCCATTGGCCAAAACAATATCTGCTCCGGCTATTTGTTCGGGTTTATAATCGGCTCCTTTTACCAGTACATGAGGAATTATTTCTTGAATCAATTCGTATGGAGTGTCTTCGTTGAATACAACAACTGCACCTACACATTCCAAGGCAGCAATAACAGCACTTCTGCTGGTTTCGTTTTGCAAAGGCCTTGCTGGAGACTTGCCCAGTCTTTTAACTGAATCATCGCTATTTACGCCTACTATAAGAAAATCGCCCAATGCTGCTGCATCGGTTAAATAGCTCACATGGCCTGCGTGCAATATGTCAAAAACACCATTGGTAAAAACGATGGTTTTGCCTTTGGATTTTTGCTCACCAGCTTTGGTGTTAACCTCGTTTCGGGTCCAGATTTTGTTGAGTATTCTACTTGGTATTTGCGGCATTGATTTTTATCATTTCGAAATACAATAAAAAGTAAGCAATTGCTCCAAATGTAATCATTTGAATATTGGATACTGCAAGCGTGTAAATTCCATAGGTTTCTGCATTTGCAGTAGGCAACCCATAAACTGTACTCAAGCCCACAGAAACAGCACCCCATACTCCAGCGCCTGCAGGCAGTGGTATGGCAATGCCAATTGAGGCGAATATCACCACAGAAAGTGCGTTGAACACGTTGAGATGGGCCGTTACATCTAAGCTTTGCAACAAACAATAGGTAGACAGCCAGTAACCCACCCAAATACCCAGGGAGTAGAGCATGAACAAAACAGGTTTTTGCAATTGAAAAACAGTTTTTAAACCCTCTGTAAACCTGGCCAGTACACCTTTAACTCCAGATTGGTTAAGGTTGGCGGATTTTTTACGCCTTTTTATAAACCAAAATGCCAGTGCCATTAGTGCTATAAAAATGATACAAAATATGAGAATATTTTTAAAATTGAGTGCAGCAACCAAGGGTTCAAGCACATATTTTTCAAAGAAGCTATAGAGGTATTTAAACTGAAGCAGCAGGGTGGCAATGCACACCAATAAGAGCATGAGTAGGTCTACAATTCTTTCAGTAACAACAGTGCCAACAAGTAGTTCAACTGGGGCTTTTTCGCTTTTAGATGCTAGGGCGCAACGGGCCAATTCGCCCCCTCTTGAAGTGGCAACATTTACGAGATAACCCACCATTACTGCGTAAAAAGAACGGAGTAAATGTAAAGGGTAGCCAGCAGGTGTTGTTAGTAATGTCCAGCGTGCTCCGCGCATCCAGTGGGCTGAAAGCATGAAAACAGTGGCGGCTGTGAACCATGCCCAATTGGCCGAAGAAACGGATTTCCAAGTACTGTTCCAGTCCGTTTTAAAACCGATAAGCAAGAATACCCCTGCGGCAAAAATGAGCAGGAGCACAGAGGTTATGGTTTTTCGTGAAATGCTCAAATGATTTTGTTATTTCTGTCGGGGAACAGGTTCGTAGGAACATGGGTTTTGGCCTCTTCCGGTGTCATTTGTGCAAAGGTCATAATAATCAACTCGTCGCCAATTTGTCCCCGGCGTGCAGCAGCACCATTTAGTCCTATAATTCCGCTATTTCTTTCACCTAAAATTATATAGGTTTCAAAGCGTTCTCCATTGTTGTTGTTCACAATTAGCACTTTTTGGTTGGCAATTAATCCAGCCGCATCTACCAAATTTTGATCAATGGTGATGCTACCTGTGTAGTTCAATTCAGTTTGTGTAATTCTCACATTGTGAATTTTGGCTTGCAATACTTCAATTTGCATTTCGCTTGCAAATTTACCTACATTTCAAGCATAACCAAAGCAACTGCATCAAACCTATGCATTCTGTGCCTATTTTCGCAGTTTATATTGAGTATTGGAATTCAATTCTTCTATAGTAGAAAAGGCAGTAGATGCGTTGGCCTCATTTCCAGGAGTTGGGAAAAGAACAGCCCTGCGCATGGTAATGTATTTGTTAAAACGACCAGGAAATGAAGTTGCTGGGCTTGCCGATGCCTTGTTGAAGTTGAAAACTGAACTTCAATTGTGCACCATGTGTGGCAATGTAAGCGATGCACCATTGTGCTCTATATGCTCAAATGCCAGAAGGAATACTGCTTCCATTTGTGTGGTAGAAGATTTTTCCGACCAAATGGCTGTTGAAGGTACTGGGCAATTTCAAGGAGTTTACCATATTTTAGGGGGACTAATTGCCCCGATAGATGGGGTAGGACCCGACCAATTGTCTATTGCCAATTTGGTACAACGCGTATCCGATGGTGGGGTGACTGAAGTGATTTTGGCTTTCAGTGCCACCGTAGAAGGGGATACTACCATGTTTTATATCGCAAAAAAATTAAGGGATTTTCCAGTGAAAATAAGTTGCATAGCACGGGGAATTGCCATAGGTGGGGAACTGGAATATGCCGATGAAATTACTTTGGGCAGAAGCATTATGAACAGAACCGAGTACAGGGTATGAAGATTTCTGTTGTCATAGTAAATTATAATGTTAAGCACTTTTTAGAGCAGGCGCTGCTTTCTGTATTCCGTTCAGGGAAAAACCTGGATATGGAAGTTTGGGTGGTAGACAACAACAGTGTAGACAACAGTGTGGAGATGGTGCAAAATCAGTTTCCACAGGTGAAATTGATTGCCAATAAAGAGAACGTTGGATTTAGCCGTGCCAACAATATGGCAATAAAACAAAGCAATAGTGAATACATTCTTTTGTTAAATCCAGATACAGTATTGCAGGAAGATACGCTAAGTAAGTGTTGTGAATTTATGGACCAGCACCCTGATTGTGGTGGCTTGGGGGTGAGAATGATTGATGGCAAAGGCAAGTTTTTGCCTGAAAGCAAACGCGGTTTGCCCACTCCAGCCGTGGCTTTGTATAAAATGACAGGTTTAAGCAATTTGTTTCCGAAATCTAAAGTGTTTGGCCGCTACCATTTAAAATATTTGCCTGAAAATGAAACCAATCCGGTAGATGTGCTCAGTGGAGCATTTATGCTCATGCGCAATTCTGTTTTGCAAGAAGTGGGATTGCTCGATGAGGCCTTTTTTATGTACGGTGAGGATATTGATTTGAGTTATAGAATCACCAAAGGGGGATATAAAAACTATTATTTTCCTGGAACCACCATCATTCACTATAAAGGGGAAAGCACCAAAAAGAAAAGTGCCAATTATGTAAAAGTATTTTACAATGCTATGGTGTTGTTTGCCCAAAAGCATTACAGCAGCAAAATGGCGGGTTGGTTTGCTTTTTTTATTTCGATTGCCATAAAACTGCGTGCATTTGCAGCATTGGTATGGCGTTTTTTAGGCGATGTGATTTTGCCTGCTGCGGACTTTGCTCTGGTTTATTTAGGGTTTTTTGTAATAGCAAGGTATTGGGAAGTTTACAATAAGTTTGTTAGGGACTTTTACCCTACTGAATACTATGTGCTGCATATTCCCATCTATATCCTGCTCATTGTTGTGGCGGTTTTCTTGTCAGGTGGATATGACAAACCCTCAGTTTTTCGCAGGATTGCGAGAGGCACCATAGCTGGTTCTGTTATCGTTTTTGCCATTTATGGGTTTTTGCCCAAGGAAATGCAGTTTTCCAGGGCCATTTTGTTTTTAGGTTGTGCATGGTCCATACTTGCGTTGCCATTGGTGCGCTACGGAATTCGATTTTTGAAGACGGGTAAATTGTTGTCTTCCGATATTTCAACACAAAGAATTGCCATTGTTTCTTCAAAAAAGGAAGCAGAAAGAATTCAAGGGTTGCTGGTACAAAGCGGGGTTCAATATGCATTTTTAGGCTTTATTAGCCCTGACGGAAACAAGCCTGCCGGTTATTTGGGCAGCATGGATCAATTGGCAGAAGTCGCAGAAATTTTTAATGTAAACACCGTTATTTTTTCAGCATCTGATGTAGCATCAGGTCAAATTATGAAGAGCATGGGAGAGCTGAGTGATTTGAAAGTGAACTTTAAAATTGTGCCTGAAAATAGCTTGGTAATCATTGGTTCTAGCAATAAAAATACTCCTGGCGAGTTGTATACCATTGACATCAATTTTGCAATAAATGAACAGCACCTAAAACGGAAGAAAAGAATTTATGACAGTGGTGTGGTATTTCTCTTGTGGTTGTTTTTCCCCTTTTTTATGCTGTCGGCCGCAGGAAGAAAAATGCTCAGCCAATCTTTGGCAGTGTTAATTGGCAAAAAAACCTGGATGAGCTATACTGGACGGGCAGATATAGATAATTTGCCTGTTTTAAAACCGGGTGTTTTTTATCCTGCCGAAGCCTATAAAGGCACAGTTCTTGAATCCCATATTAGCCTTGCATATGCCAGGGATTATAGCGTTCACAAGGACATTCAATTGATGTGGCGAATCATATTTTCATGATTTATTCGTTAATTGCAAAAAGAATAGAGAGTTGAACAATTACCTCCTCAAGAAATATTTTAAAATTATTTTATTGCTGATGGCTTTTTTCATCAGTGCTGCTATGCTATTTCTTAGTAAATTGCTTACTGAAAAAGTAGCTGCTGAAGAAAAGAAAAAAGTGGTATCTTGGGCAAAGGCAGTTCAAATTCTCAGCGAACCTTCGGTGGAAGGCGATTTGACATTTTATTTGGACATCATTCAGGCCAATACTACCATTCCGGCAATAGTTGTAAATGAACAAGGCAAAATTACCCAGCATTGCAATCTTGACAGCATTAAGTCCTTAGACGAAAATTTTTTGAAAAAGAAACTGGAAGTTTTTAAAGCCGAGAATGAACCCATTTCAATACCAGTAGTAAAGGGTATCAACCATCAAGTGTATTATGGAGAAAGTACGGTTTTGCAACAACTGAGGTATTATCCATTTGTGGTTTTGGCCGTGGTTGCGTTGTTTATGATGGTTTCTTACTTTGCCTTTTCTTTTTCTCGCCGGGCTGAGCAAAATCAGGTGTGGGTGGGTTTAGCAAAGGAAACTGCACACCAATTGGGCACACCCATAACCAGTTTAATGGGCTGGGTAGAATACTTGGAAATGGAGTTGGGAATATTGCCCAATCAAGCCGGTGATGAAATGCGCAAAGATGTTAAACGGCTGAATATTATCACTGAAAGGTTTAGTAAAATTGGTTCTGAACCTGTTTTACAAATGGTGGATATTAATAAAGCCGTTCAAAATGCTGCAGATTATATGACAGCCAGAATTGGCCATGGCGTGGAATTTGAACTGCATTTGTACCCAACGATTTTGTATGTTGAATTGAACGTAAATTTGTTTGATTGGGTATTGGAAAATCTTATAAAAAATGGAATTGATGCCATGGAAGGCCGTGGTAAATTGGTGTGTCAAATCAGCACTAGAAACCACAAGGTTTTTGTAGATATTACGGATAATGGAAAAGGGATAAAGGGGAACAATTTTAAAACTGTTTTCAAACCCGGATTTACCACCAAGCGCAGAGGCTGGGGCCTAGGGCTATCGCTGGCCAAAAGAATAGTTCAAGATTACCACAAGGGACAAATATTTGTAAAAGAAAGTGTTCCTTTTATCCGCACAACTTTCAGAATTGTGTTGAATGAAGTGAGGTATTGAATGCCTTATCGCTTAATAATGGTACTCAAGTTTAAAAAACCTGAAACTTTGTCTGGAGAAATTGGCACTTGTTGCTTGTTCTTCATTGCCAAATAACCACCATCACTTTTTACATAGTCAATAATAAAATTCCTATTTACCATATAAGATTTATGACATCTAAAGAAATTGGTATTGTCTTGTAATACTTCTTCGAAATTTTTTAAAGTTCTGCTCACCACCAATTTGCTATTGTCTTCCATGAAAATCTCCGTGTAGGAATTGTCGGCCTTTAACAAAATGATCTCATTGAGGTCTAAAAATCGAATGGATTGCCCAATAGGAATGGCAATTTTATTGTTTTGAACTTCAGGATTCTTGGATTGAATTTCTTGTTTTTGTGGTTGAAACCGCCTTTCAAACCGTTCAACTGCACTTACCAAATCTTCAGCCATCATGGGTTTTAATAAATAATCAATAGCCGAGAGTTTGAATGCTTTCACTGCAAATTCATTGTACGCAGTAGTGAATATGATTCCAAATTGAATTTCCTTTTCATCAAAAAAATCAAGCAACTCTAAACCTGTGTGGCCCGGCATTTCTATGTCCAAAAAGATCAAATCTGGTTTGTTTTTTCGTATGGATTTAACCCCATTGGGCAAGTCTGTGCATTGGTCAATGATGTTTACATTTGGGCAATTTTCCATGATAAGGGTGTATAACAATTCCCTTGCCCTCTTTTCATCATCTATTATTATAGCATTTATCATTTTTCTTCAATTAAGGGAATATTTATGGTGAGTTTTGTTCCAAGTGAATTGTTTTCAGTATCCACTTTATCAATATATTGTAACCCAATTTTATTCTTCTCCTGATTTAAAATTTCAATTCTTTTTAGGTTGGCATTGGAAGCAAAAGATTGGTGTTTATCGTGTTTCGTTTTTTCTAGTATTCTGCTTTTCTCTCGCCCAATTCCGTTGTCTTCTATTACAATAATTAATTCTTTCAAGGATTTAGAGATTTTAATGAATAGATTTTTATCTCCATTTTTATGAAGGAGTCCATGTTTTATAGAATTTTCTACATACGGTTGAATGATCATGGATGGGATTTTTATGGTTTGAGTATCTACCAGGCTGTCTATTTCCAAACTATAGTTAATATCACCAAAACGCATTTTTTCCAGTTCTAAATACAGTAGTAAGGCCTCTATTTCTTCTGCCACAGTAATGGTTTCACTCTCACTCATTTTTAAAATACTGCGTGTAAGTTTTGAAAATTTGGAAAGGTAGGCTGCGGCATTTTTCTTGTCTTCAGTTACTATAAATGATTGTATGGTGTTTAAGGCATTAAAAAGGAAATGGGGATTCATTTGCGATTTAATGGAACTTAACATAGATTGACGAAGGTTCTTTTCCAAATTCACCTTTTCCAATAATAGGGCATTCTGCTTTTTGTTTTCATTTATTCTCCAGAAATAAATTGAATACAGGCCAAACAAAATCAATATACAGATGAGACTTATAAACCACCATTGTGCATACCATGGTTTTAAAATGGTAAATGTTACATTATTCTTTTGAATAATGCCATTTATTTTAAACAGTACAGTATACCTGCCCCAGTTAAGAGAAGCCAATGCCAGTGTCCTGCTATTGATATCAAGATTTTTCCAATTATCGTTGTTTATTTTGTACTGTATTTGGCCATTCTTTGTGTAATAATCCAATAAAGAAAAATGCAGAACAATATCATTTTCGGTTGATTTGAATTCATAATTTTCACTATTGCTAATTCGTTTATGACCGCCTTGTATATAATTGATATAAAAAGGAGTTTGGTTTTTTATGGCATCAGTTGGGGCAATGAGTTTGGTTACCTGATTAAATGTGCTAAACAAAAATTGGTTGTTGTAAAAAGTGATATCGTTTATTTCTGAAGTATGTTTTCCAAAAGAGAGAGATTTGAATTCGGGTGTCTTTTGGTCTAAGTTTAACCAGTATATGGATGCAGCATTGCATAGAAACATTTTGTTTTCTTGCACCTTAAAGAAAGTATATGGTGCTTTTGAATTTAAAATGGTATTCTTTTCTACAGTATTGTTGGGTAAAAGTGATAGAATCTCACCATTGTTCAGAAAGAAATAAACGGTATTGTTAAATATAGAAATTTTGTTTGCATATACTTTGTTGTTTTCATATTTAATTTCACCTTGAGTGGTTTTATTGGCATAGTATATTCCTGAATTGGTGGCGAAATAGAGTATATCCTTAATTTTGTTATAGCAAACAGATTTTACGCGCACATCCGCAATTATGGTTCTGCATCTGGAATTTTGGAATCCAGTATAATATTCATCTTTACCCGGAATTTTCAACCAGTCATTGTTTTGAGATCCAACAATGCCGGCCAATCCAGTGACTGCGATTCCAAACAACCCTGGATTGACTTCTACGATTTCTTTAAATCCGCCCGATAGGATAAAATAATTGTGGTTCCTAAATTGAATATTAGCGAGGTTTAAATTTTGTGAAAATCCAATCTTTCCCAGATCCAATTTAACCAAATCATAGATGTTGTTGTGTGAAGGCAACTGGAAAACAGCGTTAAAACTTGAACTTGTTGTATCAAAATAAGCAAGGGTGCCCTTATTGCTGTAGGCCCACAATATGCCATCAATTTCCTTTAATTTAAAATTTTGCAATTCATTTTTGTATAAAAATTGGTTGTTTTGGGGTGGCAGAATATATACGCCGCTGCTGGTGCTAGAGACCCAGAAATACCCATTTAAATCTTTAATGATATGCGAGGTGCTTGTTTCAGGCAATAAGTTTTCATCCACAGAAAGAGATGTTAAGTTGATTTTTATCATCCCATCTCTGGTGCAGATCCACATATCATTATCAATAATTTGAAAAGAATTGATAAGTTTACTAAGCCCTGATTTTTGGTAAATGATTTTTCTTGTGTTGCCTTGTACTTCATATACACGAGTAGTGTTGGTTTCAGTTTCTAGGCAATAATATTTGGAATTGTGATAGATGATGCGGCTGATCCAGTTTTGAGAATTGGTGTTACTGGCACTGGATATTTTAAATTTTAGGTTCCAGTTTTCATCGTACAAATAGCTGAACTGGTTGTCGGAAGCATTTACCAAGTCGTGTGATTTGTAAATTTGGTAGTATAAATTTGAGACTTGAATTTCCTTTTTTAATTTATGGCTAGTAATATCATAGATGCCGAGTGAATTGCCTCTTTTCTTGATGATAATGTTGTTTTCAAGAACCACAAATTCATTGGCTACAGATGCCAATTCGGGGATGGTAAAGTGTTTTAAACTGTCGTTTTCAACATAAAAAATCATTCCATCGAAATTGGAGTACCAAATTCTACCAAATTTGTCTTCTTGTAAATAACTGCCAGCTTTGCTGCTCATACTAAGACTAGAATAATTTTTGTACTCAAACCCATCGTACCGGTACAAGCCGTTATCTGTAGTTATCCAAATAAATCCTTTTTTGTCTTGTAAGATATTGTACACTTCATCACTAGGTAAGCCCCCAGCCCGGTTCATATTGATGCTCATAGGTTTTTGTCCATATGCCTGGCTTGCGGCGAGGGATAGGAGAGAGATGAGCATAATTAAGAATAGGCGTACCATTTGAGCAAACAAAAATATCCTTTATAAGGAATAAACAATACTGCCGGTTAGTGAAACTGTATTTTGAAGCAGTAAACAATGGGAATAGGAATCAAACAAGTCTAAACCTAGGGTTTACTAACTGATATAAAATTGAAAACGGGATGCCTACAATTTTGCAGCACAAAATAAAACAAATGAAAAAAATAATTTTATCGGTTGTAACATTGATAGGGATTTCAATTACAACGTTTGCCCAAGATTACAGAGACTTAAGTGCCAACTATTATTTTTGGCGCCCAGAAGGATCTACCGTTTCTTCAGAGTTTAAGGACGGTAAAAAAGTAGCTGTAACAGACAAAAATGGAAGTTTGGAAATGAAGTACACACTTTCAGGAATGCAAGGCGGAGGTTCTCTAACACCAAGCTGGGGTTCAGAAGATATGTGTCGTCAACAAGAAAAATACACCAATGTTAGATTCTGTACTGTTGGGCCCACCTCGTATAATTGGGGCCGACAGCTTATTGAAGTGGAGGAAGGTGTTTTGGTTATAGGAGATATGAATTATAATTTATCTACTTCAGGCGAATGTACTGGTGTAACCATAAAGGGAATAAGTGCTGTGTTACTTAGAGATGAGGCAAAAAAGAGCACAATAAGCATAGTTGCTCTAAAAGCAAAATGCAATGAATTGCTGGAGCAAATGTGCAAAATCAGAAAGGATAAAGCTCCCGTTGTTAAGGACCTGCGGGGCTTGTCAACTTTAGCTGCGGGAAGTGTGCCAGACTTTTCAACTACAAAAAAATTGGATGGAACCTATTATACTTATAAAAATCCGGATGGTATTGGTGATTTGATATACGGAGAATGTAAAACTGCAGAAATAGTGGATGCCGGTGATCATATTGATATTAACTCCAAATTTATGGGTGTTAAAAAAATTAAGGTTGTATTTAATTCTAGCAAAACTATGTTGGCCATTGAAAAAGCAGGGGGTCATAAAATTTTGGAAGCAGATGCAAGTGCTTCTGAATATAAAATTAACTATACTTATTTAGTTGAGATTGAAGATGGAGTTTTAGTTTTGGTTAGAGAAATAGATATGAAATTTACATTTGAAAGTAACTGTACTCCCAATGTAAATGGAGTTACTTATGTGTTTTTTAAAGATAAAAAGAAATGCAACGATATTGCTCTGGGTGAAATAAAAACGAAGTTAAAATCTGTTTTGAGTGAAATGTGTGCAGCATATCAGAAAACACTTTCGGCTCCAACCTCATCGGTTAAAGTTTTCTTGCCAGAGCCTTTAAATAAAGACAAAACCTTGGATAAGCCAGCATTCAATGCAATAAAGGCTTATGCCGCAAAAATGGGGTGGAAAGAAACCATAATCAGTAGCTATATTGTTAGTGAGGACTGGATACCATATACGAAGAAAGAGTGGATTAATAATTCCTATGTAGATGTGGTAAAATACAGACAAAAGAATTGTATTGTTTTCTTTAAAACGGATAAAGGAATTTACAAATCACAAGGTGTAGTTATTACCCAGGACGCGGTGGCGGGAGACTACAGTGGCAAAAATTTTAACACTGCTGTATATTGTGGTGGAGTGCTAACCGGCGTTCCAGGAAGTGGATGGGATATTCAAATTGTAACAAAAGCAGATGCAGAAAAGTATATCTTAAAATAACAGCGAGTTACTAAATATTGAAATAAGCCACCTAATTATTTGGGTGGCTTATTTTATTTATATTTGTACTGTGGAGGAAATAATATTCGGTTTTATCGTAGAATTATTTGGTTCTATCATTTTCGAATTTTTGTTATGTAAAATATTACCCAATATTTTTAAATATATTGGAGCCACACTAAGATTTATTGTTTTATTTAGGTCTTTCACTTTTGAAGAAATATTGGCAAAAGACCAAAACATTAGAATAGGCTTGGTCGGAACTATGGCAATTACTGCAATTGTATTATTGATAAGGCATTTTGTTTTTATATAAATTCACAATTGCCCGTAAATTGGGTATGTGAAATTTGATTCTAATTCTAGTTTACTAACTCGAAAGGCAATTACACTAACTGTTCAATTTACGGATAAATACAGGGTTTAATTTTGAATTATAATTAATAACAATAAACATGAAATCAATTTTTACTGCAATGATGTTAGGAATAATTGGAAACAATATTCTAGCACAAATTCCACAAAATGGCTTGATAGCGCATTTTGATTGCAACGGAAGTAATGGAACTACCAGCCAAAAGAACGGCAAAACAATGTGGCCTAACAATTATAGCAGCAATTCCCGAACACAAGGTAAAATTGCACCAGCTCCGGCTATGGATAGACATGGTCAAGAAGACAGTGCTCTGGGGTTTGAGTATACAGGTTACCATTATAATTTAAATCATGTAGATAATTATACAGACAATAGAGGACTGAAAATAAAAAAGCAAATCACTTTTGGTTGCTGGGTTTTAGTGACTGGTTATGACCAGTATAACATGTCGCCGCTGGTTATGGGGGCATTTGGACCAAGCAAAGCTTCCTATGCCATACAGGGTAATTTATACAATGGAAATTTTTATGCTTTGATCAGTACCAACACCGCTGAAAATCAAAATTTGTCAGTCAATGTTGCTTCAGAGGGAACGAGTGGGATCGAGTACTACAGACATATTATGGCTACTGTAAGCTCTGACGATAGTTTTAAACTGTACTACCAGGGTAGGTTGGTTGCAGCCAGCAAATTAACTGGTGACAGTATAAAATATTTCAATCATAGTAATGGTAATCCATATTTTTCTTTGGGTGCCGATTTTATTAATAATGGTTGGAACAATACAGGGTTCAACGGAAGGGTTGATGACGTGTTGATTTATGACAGGGCATTAACTGCGGCAGAAATCTGGAATTTGTTCAATACCACCAAAAACTGTAAAAATACATCAGTTCCTAGGTCCAATCATTTGTTGAGAGGTTTGAGTAGCCAACAACATTTGTTATCTGTTGCTGATACCACCTTGTGGCATAATGATCAATGTGAATTTGAATGGTATAAAAATGGCAATATTGGCATGACTTCAAAAAAATCATCAGGTAATACAATTTCCATAACCCAAAATGGGAACTATAAAGTAAAAGTAATTCACCAGGCCTCTCGTTGTTGGTATTGGACCAATGAAATTTCTGTAACAGATTTGGGCAATAGCAATAGGGTAATTGAAATGGAACAAATTAATGCAGCACTGTTCCCGAATCCCGCAGAAAACAGCATCCAAATTACGGCCGATCAAATCATAGACGAAGTAGGAATATGGGGGATTGATGGAAAAGAAAAAATGACAGGAATTCGAATTGCAGGAATGCAAGGCGCCATAGATATTTCAAGCTTGCCAACAGGCGTTTATTTTGTAAAAATAAAGTCGGGCAATTCTTGGTCTACCCAACGTTTGATAAAGAATTAACAATCAAACTTTAAAAATCAAAAGGGTTGGCGAAAAAGCCAACCCTTTTTTCGCTGTTTTACCCAGCGGTAATTCCACGGCGACGTGATTTGGTTATTTTACAATTTATGGGTCATGTTCAGTAAATAGATTCGGTTATATTTGCAAGTATGATTCAGCGCATACAATCCGTATATTTGTTATTGGTAGCCCTAATTGCCTTCTTTTTAATGTATTTCAATCCAAATTATGCTAGGTTTGAGAACAAGGAAAAAGCCAATTATACAGAATTGCGTTATACATCAACCCACATGTTTAAAGACGCAGAGCCGCCATTGTCTGTTTCAAAATGGATCAACGTGCTGGTGATTGCTGGCATTTTTGCAGGCAGTTTTTTTGCAATTTTTCTCTTTAAAAAACAAGAATTACAGAAGAAGTTGGCAATATACATGGCCTTATTGGGTGCCTTGTTAATCCTCATTATGGTGTTGGATTACAATACCACCAGCCAACAATACAAGGGAAATGTAAATTATCCTGGAATTTGGAGTGTTATGCCTTTGGGTATTATCATTTTTAGTTTCCTTGCATGGCGGGGAATTCGAAAAGATGAAGCATTATTAAAGAGCATGGATCGCATACGATAATGAGAATTTGGTGTTTCATTTTTACTTGTTTTATTGGCCTAAACTGTTTTGCACAGCGCTATAAAACGCCTTTTGAAATTTCTGGTAAAACTGCCACATCCACCTATGAAGAATGCCGTGATTGGTACAGAAACCTACAGGCTGGGTTTGCGGAAATTGCTACATTCGACAGCATTGGAAAAGGAGATGATGGCCATCCTATTTATGTATTTAGAATTTACACTGCACAAAATGCAAATGCAGTTAAAGTTCTGGTATTGAACAATATTCATCCTGGTGAACCAGAAGGTACAGATGCCAGCATGATGTTGGCAAGGGATATATTGGAAAATGAAAAGGGCAATTGGAATTCGGTTTTAGGCAATTTAGATATTCATATTATATGCCAATACAACACAGATGGCACAAAGAACCGCGGATGTTGCAGTCGGGCAAATCAGAACGGTCCTGCCGAATTGGGTTTTCGGGCCAATGCCAAGAATTTGGATTTGAATCGGGATTTTATAAAATGCGATAGCAGAAACGCACAGTCGTTTGTCCAATATTTTACTAAGAATAAATTTCAATTGTTTATTGATAATCACACCAGCAATGGCGCTGATTATCAGTACACACTTACCTGGTTTCATACTCGACCTGAGAAATTGGACGCAGCTTTGGTTCCAATTATGGGCAAATTGTCGAAAGAATTAATGGCTGATTTGAGCAAAAAAAATATTCCAACGGCGCCTTATGTGGAGTGCTATAAAGAAACCCCGGATAGTGGAATTGTTGCTTTTTGGGAGAGTCCAAGATTTAGTACTGGCTATGCAGCTTTGCAACATTGTATAGGATATACAGTGGAAACCCACATGTGGAAGCCATTTGCCGATAGGGTGAAGGCAACCTACAGTTTTATGCAATCTATGTTATTAACAGCAGCTGTAGATGACAATGCCAAGACCGTATATGATGCCTGGCGCAACATTGCATTGGAAGGTAAAATTCATACAGATAGAACAGAATATATAGCTTGGCAATTGAATAAAAATAAGGTGGACCGCATTCCATTTTTGGGTTATGAATTTAGCCATCCAGTGCATCCACTCACTGGTACGCCAGTGCTGCGTTATGACCGCAGTAAGCCATGGAATAAAACGATTAATTATTATAATTATTACGATGTCATGGACAGCGTAGAAATGCCAAGAATTTACGTAATTCCACAAGCCTGGAAAGAGGTAATAGATTTATTGCATTTAAATGGAGTTCCAACACGCATTTTGAGTGATGATACATTATGGAAACTGAGGGTTTCCTATATAAAGTCATATGAAACAGTGAGAACACCTTACGAGGGCCATTATTTGCATTTTAAAACCACCACAACGGATACTACCATGCCCGTGTGGGTGAGACGTGGCGACCATATGATCATTGTAACAGAAGCCAATCGAAAATTTCTAGCCGCAGTTCTTGAACCCAGAAGTGCAGACAGTTATTTCAATTGGGGGTTCTTTGATGCAATGCTACAACAAAAGGAATGGTTTAGCGATTATGTGTGGATTGATAAGGCAGCTGAAATTATAGAAAAGAATCCTGATCTAAAGGCTGCATTTGAAAAAGAGAAAATGCAAGACCCAGAATTTGCAAAAAGTTCAGGTGCGCAGCTGCTTTGGATTTACAGAAGGTCTGAGTTTTATGAGAATACGCACAACAGGCTACCCATTTTTAGAATGGATTAGTTTTATGGTAGATTCTTTCTAAATTAAAATAGTATTTTAAATCTCAAAATACCACATGGTTTTCACTTACCTTTGAGGCGTTTCTTCTGTTAGAATAATCCGCAGAGAATTAAAAGGAACAATGGCCAATGGGTTGGAGGATGTGGCGAATTTTGTGTGTGGTTAGGCACAAATTATTGCACATTTTTTTGTAGAAATTGAAATAACCGATACCGATAAAATACATATATGAGTACGATTGATGTAAGAAAAGAAGTCATGCAGCACATAGAACTTTCTATGGATGAATTGCTTGAAAAATATTTAAAACCAATAGATACCACTTGGCAGCCTTCTGATTTTTTGCCACAGAGCAATTCGCCCGAATTTTTTGAATCGGTTAAAGAAATTCAAGAATTGGCAAAAGAAATGGACTATGATTTATTTGCCGTTTTAATTGGTGATACGATAACAGAAGAAGCTTTGCCTACATACGAGTCTTGGCTTATGGGGCTGAAAGGACTTACCCAAGGCAAAAGAACAGGTTGGACCCAATGGGTAAGGGCATGGACTGCTGAAGAAAACAGGCATGGCGATTTGTTGAACAGGTATTTATATTTATCCGGAAGGGTAAATATGCGAGAGTTTGAAATTTCTACCCAGCATTTGATTAACGATGGTTTTGATATTCAAACAGGAGATGATCCTTATCGAAATTTTGTGTATACCAGTTTTCAGGAAAGGGCCACCAATATTTCACATAGGAGGGTAGCCTCAAAAGTTAAGGCTACTGGGAATACTTTGCTGGCAAAATTGTGTGGCAGTATTGCTGCAGATGAGGCCCGACATGCCAATGCGTATATTGATTTTGCAAAACGAATATTCTCCATGGATGGCAGTGAGATGATGTTGGCTTTTCAAGATATGATGAAGAAAAAAATAGTGATGCCCGCACATTTTCTAAGAGAAAGTGGTGAAAATATTAGCAGCATTTATGCCCATTTTTCTGATGCTGCACAAAGAATTAAAGTATATACTTCACAGGATTATATAGATATACTTAAGTCACTATTACAAGAATGGGAAATTGAGAATTTGAGGGGTTTAAATGATTCTGCGGAGAAAGCCCGAGACTATCTTTTGAATTTGCCTGATAGGTTGCAAAAGGTTGCAGAACGATTGTATGTTCCGCAGAATGAATTTAAATTTAAGTGGATTTTGACTTAAATAAACGGGAATTATTCTCCGTAATATTCTACAAAATTATTGATTGTTTCCCAAAGGGTAATTTTGTGCAATTGCACCCCTTCTGGCAATTCAACTGCTATTCGATCCCATGCGGCTATCGCAATGTTTTCAATACTGGGTATACAATGGCTGAGCCAAGGAACATCTAAATTTAAATTTTTGTGATCCAGTTCGTCAATAACCGTTTTGCGGATAATAACTTTTAATATTTTTAAGTCGATTACACAACCAGTTTCAGGGTTTGGGGTGCCTTTTACGGTAACATATAGGTCGAAATTATGGCCATGAAAATGTGGATTGGCACAAATCCCGAAGGTTGCATAATTTTTCTCTTCAGACCAATTGGGATTCCACAACCGGTGGGCTGCATTAAAGTGTTCCTTTCTGGTTAAGTGCAATATTGCCATAACTGTTGCAAATTTACGGTCTTTTTCTTTTAGGTTCTAACAGCATCGTATCCGGTTGGTTGTACCTCCATATACTGCCAGTTCCAATATCAATTCCCCAACCAAAAATATTGATAAAATTGAGGAAACTCAATTCATTCATTTTTCGCTGTAAGACTATACTTTGGGTAAAAAAGCTGTCTTTAGAAATTTCAATATCTGGCGGATTTTGTTTGGTTCTTTGTACGTGAATCACACAGGGGGTAGAGTCTACAGTTTCACCATTTACTTTAACCACTGCACCGGGTTTATCAGATACCAAATAAATCCTTTGTTGGGTTCCATTAATTACTGTTGCACATGCAGAGAAATAACCAACAATGGCTGTAATGACAAGGGCATAAAATAAAGGTTTTAAGTTCATGCTGTTTCAGCAATCGGATACCATTTCTTTAATGCTTGTACCACTGTATCCACTTGTTCTTTTGTATTTTGTTTGCCAAAACTAAAACGTACAGTAGTGCGTTTACTTTCAGGAGACAAGGTTGCAATTACATGGCTGCCCACAGATGCGCCTGCGCTGCAGGCGCTGCCACCACTTGCAGAAATTCCTGCTAAATCTAGATTGAAGAGAAGCATTTCCCCAAATTCAGTAGGAGGGAAACTTACACTTAAAACAGTGGGCATACAGTTGCCATTATAATCACCATTAAACTGAATATCGGTGAATTCATTTTGCAACATTTCGGCCATATAAGTTTTGAGTTCTTGGCAGTGGGTGCGTTTAGCATCCATGTTTTGAATGCTCAATTCCAAAGCTTTTGCCATGCCAATAATGCAATGCAAGTTTTCAGTACCACTTCTCAATTCGCGTTCTTGCCCGCCACCAGTGATTAGTGGTGCAGGTCTGTTCTTTTTTGAGCAGTACAAAAACCCAACACCTTTTGGGCCATTAAATTTATGGGCAGCACCCACTATAAAATCGACATATCCTTTAGACATATCTAGGGGCAACTGACCTATGGTTTGAACCGTATCACTATGGAAAAGGGCGCCGTATTTATGGGCCAATTCACCGGCTTTTTCAATGTTTAGCAAATTGCCAATTTCATTGTTGGCATGCATTAAGCTCACCCAAGCATTTTGGTGGGTTGTAAGCAATGATTCCAAGTGGTTGAAATCGATATGGCCTTTGTTGTCCAAATTAACCAAATGCAACTGCACTACACCATCCTTCTGTAAAGACACTGCAGTGTGTAATACAGCATGGTGTTCAATTGGAGAAGTGATGATGTGTTTGATGCCTAAATTTTTTACACACCCTCTTAAAATCATATTGTCGGCCTCAGTACCACCGCTTGTAAAAATTATTTCACCAGGAGAACAGTTAATGAGTTTTGCGATGCTGCCTCTGGCCTCTTCAAGCATGTTTTTGGCTTTTCTGCCATGCGCATGTGTGCTGCTGGGATTGCCAAAAACTTCCAACATGGAGTGGGTAATGGCATCCACTACTTCTGGCAATACTGGAGAGGTTGCGGCATTGTCGAAATAAATTCTTTTGTCCATTAAATTTGGTTATTGAGTTGTAAATAGCCCAAAATTTTATAACACAATTTTGCCATTGTAAATTCTGTAATGATATCGGTTTTTCGTGGCGCAATTTCCACAATATCAAAACCAACAATTTTCTTTCTTTCGGCAAGTTTTCTTATAAGTTTACAGCCCTGCTGCCAAGTAAGACCGCCAGGTTCTGCTGTGCCTACGGCAGGTGCAACCGATGGGTCAAAGCCATCTGCATCTATGGTTAAAT
>JADYZD010000120.1 GCA_020853295.1 Bacteroidia bacterium
ATATCAATGGGATTCGGGTAATTCATTACAAACCCAATACTTCTTGGGAGAGTTTTGATACTGCAGGTTGGAAAACCTGGGGAATGAACTACAACGACATTCACAATCATGAAAAAGGCGCAATGACCCTATACCGAAATGCACCTTGGGGATTTGGATGGGGAACGTATAACTCAACTACCCATGTAATCACAGGCGATTCCATCTACCTTTTGGCATGGAATGATGGCAGCAAATACATCAAATTCATGAAATTTCAACCTTTAAAGCAACCTGCAAATGGAGATTTGATTTTTAGATATGCCAACGTGGATGGTACCAATGAAGTTCAAGATACCTTGTTCCAATCTGCTGCCAATAGCCAGAACTATAAATACTTTAGCTTTTCTAAAACCAAACCGGTTCGCGAACCCGCCAATAATTTGTGGGACATCACCTTTAACCGCTACTACGAACCAGTACCTACCGGTCCATCTACCGTGCAATACTACCCAGTTATGGGTGTGGAAACCAACAGGGTGGGTGTAAAAGTGGCCAGAATTATTGGCCCTACATGGAATACCGTGCTTGCCGATACACAAAACTTGATTTCAAAACACAAAACCAAAACTACGAATGACCTTTCAGCAATTGGTTCAAATTGGAAGTTTTTTGACAATAATCAGTTCAAATGGTTTTTATCGGATACCAGCAGTTACATCGTTAAAACCATAGAAGCGGCAGATACCAATTGGTGGTTGTTGCATTTCACTGCTTTCGGTGGATCGGGAAATGGTAAATCTGTATTTAACAAAATGCTGTTAGGGGTAACCAATTCTGTGTACCACCCCACCATAGGCACCTTAAACGTATTCCCAAATCCTGCTACCAATCAAATTTGGATTTCATTGGAAAACAGTTTGGTAAAAAATGCCCAAATCCGTTTAAGCAATATTGCAGGTAGCACTGTGCAAGAAATGGAAGTGCAAAACTCAAGCGACTTTTCAGCCTACAGCATGCCTATTAACAACTTAAAATCTGGCATTTATTACCTTACCGTTACTTCTGGAAATCAGAAAACCAGCCAAAAAATCGTTATTCAATAAATCCTGCTACGCTTTTGATGCTGCGCATTGTTAAACATACCTTCCTATTTTGCTTGCTTTTTGCAGGTAACAGGTTGTATGCGCAAAGCGACCGCATCATTAAGCTCATAGAAGCCGACACCAATAAACCCCTGGCCAACATCGATGTTATTGTGGATTTTAGGCCAGAGGGACCCTTATTTGCCGGGAAGTCCGACAGTTTCGGCATATTCAAGTTCAACCACAGTGGCGCTTTTAAGTTGGTGATATTTGATGTAGCCGAGTTGTACCATGATTTTGAAAGTACCTATACAGCACAAGATAATGCCATCACCGTTAAATTGGTGCCCAATGATGTAATTATAGACCAAGTAACCATTACTGGACTTGGTGGACCGCGGTCGACTGCAAAAAACCCATATATGGTGCGCACCATTACCCGCGAAAAAATTGCCAGAATGGGCTCTCAAAACTTGGGTGAAGTATTGCAAAACGAAACCAATATACAATTGGGGCAAGACCAGGTATTGGGCACCAGCGCCATTATGCAAGGTATTGGTGGTCAGGATATTAAAATTTTGGTAAATGGAATCCCTTTGATAGGACGGGTAAACGGGAATATCGATGTTTCTCAAATTCCTGTGTCCAATATAGAGAGGGTGGAAATCATAGAAGGTCCTATGAGTGTGGTTTATGGCACTGATGCATTGGGCGGAGTAATCAATATTATCACCCGTTATCCTGTTGGTGGCAAACTCAGCGGCAGGGTAAATGCATTTACCGACAATTTGAGCAATTACAATTTGGATGTTTCATTGAATACCCGCATCAATCCAAAAACACCGTTAATGTTCAATATGGGCCGCTATTTTTTTACCGGCCGCGATTTTGATCCTGAAACCAGGGTGTACGATTGGAAACCCAAAACCAAATATTTTGGTGATGCCTCGTTTTTCATTAATGGCAAAAATTCAACCCACCGATTCACCTCATCTGCCTATAGCGAAAAATTAACAGATAGAAGTGAAGCAGAATTTAACCTTACCAATATTACCGGTTATAATAGCTATTACTATACCACGCGTTTCGACAACTCCAGCCACAGTGTATTTAAAATGCCAAACCACAAGAGATTTGAGTGGCAAAATGCATTTAATTATTACAACAGGGCAAAGAATACCATAAAACGCAATCTGGTTACCGGTGATGAAGTGCCTTACAGGCCTGAAGACCAAGATACTACTGCTTTCACCTTATTCAACTCTAGGGGAATCTATTCTTACTACAATCCTGGAGAAAAACTCAATTGGATAGCAGGGTATGATTTTAACCAAGAAAAAGGCTATGGAAAACGCATCCCTGCCGATCGCCCAGGAATTACAGATGCGGCAATATTTGGGTCATTGGAATACAAACCCAATAAATCCTTCGAAATTCGTCCAAGCTTGCGTTTGCTTTACAACAGCAGGTTTGGCAATACCGTACTTTACGGCATATTTGGAGATAAGTTTAAATTGGCTCCACTCATTCCCAGCTTGCAGGTGAAGTACAACATGTCGGAACACCTTACTTTCAGAGGATCTTATGCCAAAGGATTTAGGGCGCCATCATTAAAAGAACTAAACTTTTATTTCGTAGATATCAACCACAACATCCACGGAAATGAAGATTTAAAAGCCGAAACTTCTGATAATTTTATTTTGAGTTTTGACTACCGCCATAAATTGCCACAAGGAAAAGGCACTATTTTTAATTTTTCTTTGTTCAATAATATTATTCGCAATAAAATTAACCTGGCCCTTGTAGATGCAAGAACCAATTATTACACCTATATCAACATTGGTAGATTTAGGTCGCAAGGTTTGAATGTGAATTTTGAGTTCTTTACGCCCCGCATTTCTTATGGCACCAGTATTTCCATTATCAATGTATTTGATTTATTGCAACAAGAAGATTCTATTAGCCAAAAATTCTATTTAAACGGGCAGCTTAGCTTTAATCTTTCTTATAAATTTCCGAAACAAAAAATGGCCGTGAGCTTGTTTTCCAGATACACCAGCCCCACAAATGGATATACTGAAAATAGCCAACGTTATAAAATTAGTGGGTACTATTTAATGGATGTAACATGCCAAAAAACATTTGCCAAATTGCCTTTATCTGTCAATATGGGTATTAAGAATATTTTGGGTGTTACTTCTGTAAATTCATCCCGTACCTTGTCATCGAACCCGCATTCTCAGGATGGATTCAATGTAAATATATCACCGGGAAGAACTGTTTTTCTTCAACTTAATTACAACTTTAATTCCTTTAATAATAATAGCAAAAAGTGAGATTGAAATTAAGCATATTGTTATCTGTTTTTGTACTTACATTTTCAGCATGTGAAAAGGCTGAAAAGCTGCGTGAGTTGCCCCCAGTTCCAGCAGGTATTCAAACCCAAATTTTTGGTATGGGAGAGAATTATGAAAACCAAATTTGGTTTGAATTTAGTACCCAAAAAACGGAAATAAACCGCCACGACAATTGGGATATCGCATTTAGCAACGATGAAAGACATCTCGTTTTGGTAAACGGTGGCAAAAATGCCAATTTTGGTGTTGCAACCTTCCCCGGTGCCGATTTCAATAGCTTTACCACCATTGACTATAAAAACAACCGTTGGGATTTTGACAACCCATCCGGGGAGACTGACAGTTTGGTATTTAAAAATTGGTGCACCAAAACCGGTCCAGGCCAGTATACTGGTAACAATGTGCTTTACGTTTTTGACTTGGGTGACGACACCATGGGTTTAAAACGCTATATCAAATTTAAATTGTTGTCGCGCGACAATGGGGTATACCACATCAATTGGAGTTATATGCAAGACACCATTCCCGTGCATGATGAATACCTCAGGGCCAATGAATCCAACAACTATTTATACTACAACTTTAGCTTACAAAAAGAAGTGTACAATGAGATGATGGACAAAGGCAAATGGGACCTGGTTTTCACCACCTATAAGCAGTGGATTCCAGACCCCGACCATGGCAATATCCCATATCCCTATGTATTGCGCGGCGTTCAAACCAACCCCAACAAAGTAAAAGTGGCCGAGGTAAGTGGCATGCGCAACTTCGAAGATATCGATTTGGATTTTGCACTCAGTGCCAATTATAGCAATGACTATGATGAAATCGGCTACGACTGGAAAGTATGGAATTTAACAGCCAATAAATACACCGTAAATCAAAATAAAATTTACATCGTTTTGGATTCAAAAGGCAATTATTATAAAATGAAATTTGTGGATTTTTATGATGACCAAGGCCGAAAAGGATACCCCAAAATGGCATGGGAGCTGTTGAAATAAAAAGCAAACCGTTGCCCTAGAAAACAGTTATTTTCAAAATCAATTATTGGGGTTTAATTTCAAGAATTCCTCCACTACATTTGCACCCTTAAAACATGCGTTTCCTATCTTATACCAGCTTGTTTGTTTTTGCCCTATACTCTTGCGGCGGAAGTAAAACCACAGAAAAAACAACACCAAAAAACACTGTAACACCAGGTGCCACCGAAAAGCATTTTAAATCTTTAACCCAACTTACTTTTGGTGGAGACAATGCTGAAGCTTATTGGAGTTTCGATAGCAAAAGCATTACCTTTCAAAGCAACAATCCCGCTTGGGGACTGGAGTGCGATCAAATTTTTTCAGCTCCAATTGCATCTTTTGTCGATTCCACTTTTAAGCCTCAAATTATCAGTACAGGCGCAGGCCGCACTACTTGCAGTTATTTTATGCCCGGCAACAATTCGGTATTGTTTGCAAGCACACATGTAAGCAATAAAGCGTGCCCTGTAGTGCCAGACCACAGCCATGGATATGTTTGGCCAGTGTACGATGCATACGATATTTTTGTAAGCGACTTAAAAGGGAAAATCGAAAACCAACTTACCCAAGAAAAAGGTTATGATGCAGAAGCTACTGTTTCTCCCGATGGCAAGAGCATAGTTTTTACCAGCACCCGCAGTGGTGATCTGGAACTGTGGATTATGGATATAGATGGCAAAAACCCAAGACAAATCACCCATGGACTTGGATACGATGGCGGTGCATTTTTCTCGCCAGATAGCAAAAAATTGGTTTTCCGTTCATCTAGACCTACTGCACCAGAAGACGTTAAACACTATAAAGATTTATTGGCCAAAGGGCTGGTAGAACCCAGCGATATGGAAATATATACAGTAAATGTGGATGGTACAGATTTAAAACAAATTACCCATTTGGGAAAAGCCAATTGGGCGCCTTTTTACCACCCCAGTGGCAAAAAAATCCTATTTAGCAGCAACCACAAAAGTACCAAGGGCTACGATTTTCAGCTTTACATGATAAATGAAGATGGCAGTGGATTGGAACAAGTTACTACTGAAAGTGTATTTAATTCCTTCCCCATGTTTTCCCCCGATGGTAAGTATTTAATATTTAGCAGCAACCGCAACAACCACGGCACAAGAGCTACAAATTTATTTGTGGCAGAGTGGCAAGATTGATGTTGCAATTTGCCCGTATTTTGCACAATATTCCAATTCAATTTATTCCATTTTTTACCGGCATTTATCAGTAAATTTGGAAATTCATGCTGGTAAAAAGCGAAGCCATAGTTCTTAGAAAAACACCGTATGCCGAGAACTCAGCGGTGGTGGCGTTGTTTACAAAGAATCATGGTATATTGTCATTTATGGTGCAAGGTTTACATGGTAAAAACAGCAAATCTGCTTTGTTGCAACCAGGCAATATTTTAGAAATTGTATATTATTATCAAAGCAACAAAAGTTTAAAGCGCATTAAGGAAATGAAGCTGTGCGATGGCTTTTTGGGATATCAGTTTGGACCAGTACAATTGCAAACCATGGTGTTTTGTTTGGAATTGTTGCAAAAAGCTTTGCCAGATGAACAGGAAGATATGGGCGCTTTTTTATTTGCTACAGAACACCTCAAAAAACTGTCGTGTATTACAGAATATACTTGGTTTCCACTCACATTTCTACTTGGGTTTATTGAGGTGAATGGCTTGGCTATGCAGCTCCCACTAAAAAACAGCACTACCTATACCCCACTTGATTCTGGCCATCAAAACAATTTAAAATTTGCTCAAGAATATTTGGAACCTCTTGAAACCAATGCCTGTATTAGTTTGCGCGAAGATGGAACAGCAGTTTTAGACAAAATGGAACGGCGCATTCTCACCGAAAAATTACTCAACTACCTCAGATACCAGCTATTTCCAGAAAAGGAACTCCGGAGTTTTCCCATACTTATGGAAGTGCTGGATTGAATTAAAATCTCCCAGGAACCATAAATTCCCGCGTTCGGATAACACGGTTGATTTTTTTATTTTCTTCATCATTAAATAAATGCATATTTTTATAATACAGTGCCTTTAAATTTTTATAATTTTTTGAATAAATGGGCAAGCGTCGGAACAATTTAACAAACATGTACATGGCCAATTCTGCACCTTCTGTTTCGAAATTGTTGTTTAATTGTCTCAATAAATTTTGTAAAATTTCAATTCCATTTTCCAGCTGTTTTCTAGACCAATGGTAAAATAGATACACTGTTAGTGAAACTACTAATGCATATAATACAACTACAATTATCGCATTGGTATTACTGGCTATAGCAAAGCTGAATAAAGCTACAAACAAAACAATACCCAGTAATGAGCCCAATAATGAGCCTAAAAAAGAATTTACATCCGATTTAATAATGTGTTTTCGAAATGCACTTTTTTGAATGATATAAACAGAATCACTTGGCCCATGAATGAGATCCAATGTTTTTTTTAAGTTGCGATTTTCAATACCCTTTTTACCCTGCTGGGCATGTGCTTCTTTCTGTGAAAATGCAGAATCAATTGTCCCAATTTTTGGGGTAATTATTTCAACCTTTGGTTCAGATTTTTGAACGGTTTTGCCCATAAAACCACCAAATGGAGCAGTGGTTTTGTGCTTTGATAATTTGCATGAAGAAACAGTGAAAACTAGACAGATGAATATCCAATGAATTCCAATGTTTCTCATGGGTATGAGAATTAATTGGCCGAAGTAGCCTGTAGCATCCCCACTGCCTGCTCTACCATACTTTTTGAACCTATGAATAGAGGAACACGCTGGTGCAGCTCCGATGGTACTACTTCCATTACCCTTTCTTTTCCTGTAGAGGCCATGCCTCCTGCTTGTTCTACAATAAAAGCCATGGTATTGCATTCGTACATCAAACGCAACTTGCCATTGGGGGTTTTAGCCGTTGGCGGGTAAATGAATATGCCCCCTTTCAATAAATTCCTATGAAAATCGGCAATCAAACTGCCAATATACCTTGCACCGTATGGACGATTGGTTTCTTTATCTTTCTCTTTGCACCAAGCAATATAGGCACTTACTCCAGCAGGAAAATCAGCCGAATTGCCTTCATTGATGCTGAAAATCTTTCCAGTTTCTGGTATTTTCAAATCCGAATGTGACAGGCAAAATTCTTGAATGCCGTCGTCCAGAGTAAAACCGTTTACTCCATTGCCTGTGGTGTACACCAACATGGTGCTGCTACCGTATATAAAATAGCCAGCGGCCAATTGATGAATACCCTGTTGCAGGCAATCTTTAACCGAAACAGGTTGGTTCACATCTAGCCTTTTATAAATGGAAAAAATGGTTCCAATACTTGCATTTACGTCAATATTGGAACTTCCATCCAAGGGGTCGATGCTCACAATGTACTCGCAATTTTCGCCACCTTTTATAAAGTAGGCATCGTCTTGCTCTTCACTAATAATTGCGCATACCTCGCCGCTGCGGCTGAGTGTGGCAATAAAAGTTTCATCCGCAATAACATCCAGCTTTTTTTGCTCTTCACCATGATAATTGGTGCCGCCCATTTCACCCAAAATATCCACGAGGCCTGCTTTGCGCACATCCCTATTCACCAATTTTGCGCCTAATTCTAAGGCCCTGAAAATTCTGCTAAAAGCTCCTGTAGCACCAGCATGCTGTGCTTGTTCGTCAACTATGAATTGTTCTAATGTAATGAGTGACATGAATGTATTTGATTTGGTATGGCAAAAATACGGTAATTGTATTAAAATGGCAGTGTTCAGGGCAGTTACTCGGCAATACTGCAGTTTTAGGTTTAAATTTGCAGGTTCAATTTCATACACAGCAGGTTACAAATGAAAGTTTTCAAATTTGGGGGGGCATCTGTTAAAGATGCAGCAAGCATAAAAAATGTGGCAGGTATCCTGTCGCAATTCGCAAATGAACAAGTTCTGGTGGTGGTAAGTGCTATGGGCAAAATGACCAACCTTATGGAAAATTTGGTGCATGCCTATTTTTACAACAACAACAATACAAGCAGCATTCTTGCAGAAATACGGCAGTTTCATTATCAAATTTTACAAGAATTGGATGACAGCTCAAAAATGCAGCTGTACAATGATGTAGATAACCTGCTCTTGGAATTGGAATGCATGGTTGAAAACCCAAACAACCTAGAAGATTATGATTTTGTATACGACCAAATTGTATGTTTTGGTGAACTGCTGAGTACGCGAATAGTGAGCAACTATTTGGTAACCCAACAAACCCGCAACCAGTGGATTGATGCAAGAAATTTTATTATTACCGACAATTGTTACCGCGATGGCAAAATAGATTGGGCCAAAACCGAACACATTATTGCCAATCGGTTGCGCCCTGTCGCTGAAAAAAGCTTGGTTATCACACAGGGTTTTATAGGCCGCGACAGTGTAAACGCCACCACCACATTGGGCAGAGAAGGCAGCGATTATAGTGCAGCCGTTTTTGCCTATTGCCTAAATGCTGAATCGGTAACTATTTGGAAAGATGTGGCCGGTGTAATGAATGCCGATCCTAGAAAATTCCCATTTGCCACCTTGATTCCTGAGCTTACATATAATGATAGCATAGAACTGGCTTACTATGGGGCTTCTGTAATTCACCCCAAAACCATTCAACCGCTTAGGGCAAAAAATATCCCACTTTTTGTGCGTTCGTTTATGGACATGGATGCTGCTGGCACCGTGGTTTCAAATACTGCCAAATCTTTAGATGTGGCTTGCTATATCCATAAAGCACCACAAGTATTGTTTGAACTGAGTTCTAGGGATTTTAACTTTATTGTTGAAGATACCTTAAGGGGCATTTTTGCCATGCTCGCTGAAAACAAAATGCGTTGTGGCATCATGCAAAATTCCGCCATTAGTTTCAGTTTTGTAACCGATGTAAGTGAAACCAGAATTGCCAAAATAAAAGGACAGTTTGAAAACGCAGGCCTAAATTGCAAAATTACCGAAGGTGTGGAACTGCTCACCGTTTATAATGGGGTGCTCGCACAAACCGAAAAGCTAACTGCTGGCAAACAGATTTATATGCAGCAAAGCACGGGCAATACAGTGCATTTTGTGCTGGGCTAACGTTATTGCAACACCAATGTTGAACCCACCGCTAAATTGTCGTTGGTTAATCGGTTGAGCCTTCTAATTTCTGCTACTGAAATCCCAAATCTCCTTGAAATGGAATACAAAGTGTCGCCGGCTTGCACCGTGTAGGTTTTGGGATTGTTCACTGCTTTTGTAACAGTGGGGCTCACCACCAATTCCTGACCCACACTTAAGCTGTTGCTCTTTAAATTGTTCCATTTGATGATTGAATCCACAGGCTGGTTGTATAATTTGGAAATAGAATACAGGGTTTCACCTGAAAGCACAGTATGAAATTTTAGCGTGTTCTTAATTTCTGGAATATTGGATTTTCCTGTCGTATCTGAACGGCCTGAAGAGTGATCTCCATCTTTTAAAACCAACAATTGGCCGGCTTTCAAATCCTCACTGCTGAGTTTATTCCAAAGCATTAGTTCTTGCACAGTTACCCCATATTTAGCGGCAATAGAAAATAAAGTTTCACCCGGTTTTACTTCATGAAATTCTTTGTCTAAGGCTGAATTTGTTTTTGGAACTGGCTTAACCTCAGGAGCCGGTTTTGCTTTGGGCGCCACAGTTTCTACCGTTTGTGGAGTCACCGGGTTTTTGGCTTGCAAACTCAGTATTTCACCAGGCCTTACCTGTTGTCCGGGTTTTAGGTGGTTCTTTTTATATAGGTGCTTTAGTTTAATACCGTATTCTTGAGAGATATCGCGCATGGTTTCTCCCTCTTTTACTGTGGCAATAAGTACGGTTCCACTGCGTTTTTTGGGTTTTAAGTACACAATCTCTCCTGGATCTAAGCTCTCTCCCCTTTTCAAATCATTGTATTTATAAATCTGCCAGGTGCCCAATTCATTTTCGCGGGCAATTTGATCGGGAGTTTGACCGGCTTTTGCAAAAACAGCAGGCAAACCATTTTTGGTAATTACCCTTTGGGCAGCGGTATCGGGCGACATATAATCCTCACCCAGCACCACCATACTGTCATACATTGAAAGGCGGTATTTTTCTATAACACCGATGAGTGTTTTTGCATAAGCCGGATTGGTGGCATAACCTGCAGCCCGCAAGCCATTTGCCCAACCTTGGTAATCGGTAATCTGAAGGGCAAACAAGCCGTTGTACCTGGAGCCATTTTTTAAAAACAAACTGTGGTCTCTGTAACTGTCCATTGCCGAGGGATAACCCCTAAAACATTCATTTGGAGCATCGTCATCTGCAAGGCAATATTGGCCTGTCCACTCTTTTCTACATTTAATGCCAAAATGGTTGTTACACTGTGTGGCCAATTTGCTGTTTCCGCTAGCACTTTCTAAAATTCCCTGGCTTAAAGTGATGCTTGCCGGAATATTGTACACCTTCATTTCTTGCATGGCAGCATATTTGTATGCATCTATGTATTCTTGTGTGCTCATTACCTGTGCCCAAGTATTTTTACAGGTAAAAGCAACCATGAATGCAATAAAAACCGTCTTAATAGCAACTTTAAATGTCATCAGATAAAACAAACCTAGTGAAACCCGCACAAAGCAATACCACTGTTTTTTTCACAAATTGTGACTTGCTTTCAAAAGAAAACGTTGGCAAACGCACATTTAGTTCCTTAGTGGGATTCTTTTTTATGCTGTTTCAGCTGTTTTTCTCCAATCAGGCAATAGCAAATCCCCCAGAAAAACTGGGTTTCTCCGTTACCTTTAGCCAGCCTACATACAAAATTGGCGATACCATTGAATTGATTTTTACCGCAAAAATTAAACATGGTTTTCACGTGTACAGCGAAAAATCAGATTGCCCGGCAGACGATGGTCCCATCAGGTCGGAAATTGCTTTTACAGAAAACAGCGCGGTCACCATTATCGGAAAAGCTTATGGCGTTGGCGATAAAATGGTGAAGGAGGATGAAATATGGCATTGTAGCACAGGAGAATTTGATGGCATGTGTGAGTTCAGACAAAAAATTGTTGTAGGCAGCAGCACTACCTTACAGGCCCATTACTATGGTCAACAATGTTCCATAACAGATGGCATTTGTTATATGATTGAAGAAGAAATTTCCATTCCTATTTCAGTCCAAAACCCCTGATAACGCTAATAAACTGCATTTTAGCTCATGAAAATTACCGAATTGAGATATAGAAGAGTGTCTTTATTCAAATACTTATCCGATTTTTGCAATTGACAATGAGAAAATTACCGCTAATTCTGATTTTTCTTTTAACAGTTTCTACGGCTTGGGCCCAAATGGACAAGCCCAAATCTGTGAAGTTGACTGCTTCTAAATCGAAGGCCGAAAAAGGGGAAATTGTAGAATTAACATTAACGGTAGTGCCCATGGATCATTTCCATGTTTATGGCCTGCAAACCACTTGCCCCCCAGATGTGGGACAGCCATTGGCGGAGATTACTTTTTCAGGCCAAAATTTCACTCTTGTAGGAAAACCGTATGGAGTTGGGCATCAAATGCAAACCGATGACTTGGCTGCATTTGATAAAATCGACTGTAAAGTTGCGGTTTTTCCTGGAAATGGTGTTTTTAAGCAAAAGATAAGAATTGATGGCCCTGTAAAAAACCTTAAGTGCAACTTTTACGGGCAAATGTGTGATGATTCACGCTGTGTTAGGATTAATGAAGATGTGAACTTAGCAACAGGAATCGAAATTGCTGAAACTCCAGAAGAAGCAGTACCATCAGACACTGCAACGCTATTGCCAAATGATATTGATACCTCAATGGGCGCCGTTATTCCTAAAAAAGCAACCAAAGAACACAGCTACAAATCCAAAAGCAAAGACGATATCGGCAAATGCGAACAACTCACCTACACCGGTAATTTAGGTGCTGGTAAAAACGACACTGACAATAAAAACCTTTGGGCCGTATTTCTATTGGCCCTTACCTCTGGATTGATTGCCTTGCTTACACCATGTGTATTTCCCATGATACCCATGACAGTGAGTTTTTTTATTAAAAACAACGACCGCCAAAAAGCCATTCGAGATGGATTGGTTTTCGCATTTGCGATTATCGCCATTTATGTAATTATAGGAACGCTGTTCGCATCATTATTTGGAGCTGGTTTCGCCAATTTCATGGCCACACATTGGGCGCCAAACGTTTTCTTTTTTATCATATTCGTTGTTTTTGCTGCCAGCTTTTTTGGCGCATTCGAAATTGTATTGCCCTCCAGTTGGGTAAACGCCATGGACAAGCGAGCCGACCGTGGTGGATTTGCAGGTCCTATTTTCATGGCTGCTACCATTGCATTGGTTTCCTTTTCTTGCACAGGTCCTATTGTTGGAACAGTGCTGGTAGAAAGCGCCAAAGGCGGACTGATCACCCCTATTGTGGCCATGTTCGGATTCTCCCTGGCCTTTGCACTGCCCTTTGGTTTGTTGGTCATCTTCCCAAGCTATTTGCAAAACCTACCAAAAAGCGGAGGCTGGTTAAATTCGGTAAAAGTAGTTCTTGGCTTTATTGAATTGGCTTTTGCCCTCAAATTTTTAAGCACTGCAGACCAAACTTACCATTGGCATATTTTAGATAGAGAAGTATTTCTTGCTTTGTGGATCATCATTTTCACCCTATTGGGGATTTACCTTTTGGGTAAAATCAAGTTTTCACACGACAGCGATTTGCCTTTTCTTACCGTACCTAGGCTATTTCTTGCAATAATAACCCTATCATTTGTAGCCTATTTGGTACCTGGTATGTGGGGCGCACCATTAAAAGCACTCGCTGGTTATTTGCCACCTATGGGAACCCAAGATTTTGATGTGAGACGCATTGCCAACGAAGCTGCGGGTATTGAGGAACTCACCTGCGCAGAACCCAAATACGAAGACCAATTGCATTTGCCTCATGGATTAAAAGGTTACTTTGATTATGAACAAGCACTAGCCTGTGCCAAAGAGCAAAACAAACCTTTGTTTATCGATTTCACTGGCCATGGCTGCGTAAATTGCCGTCGCATGGAAGAAAAAGTGTGGAGTGATCCTGCTGTATTGAAAATACTCAAAAACGATTATGTGGTGGTTTCCCTTTATGTAGATGATAAAGTAATTCAACTGGATGAAAAAGAGCATTTTATTGCCAAAAGCAGTGGTAAAAAAATCACCAAACTGGGCGATAAAAATACCGAAATACAAACTTGCTATTTCAACAGCAACAGCCAGCCCATGTATGTATTAATGAATTCTGAGGAAACATTGCTTCAAAATCCAGGAAGCGCAGAAACATTTAAATACGACCCTCTTAAATTTGTTGAATTCTTGAAAAACGGAATTAAGGAATTTAATACCGTACCTGTAATCAAATAATGGCGAATCAGCGTATACTATCTCATTTTACTGAAGCCCAAAACGTGCTTCAACAATTCATTTCTAATGAGCAAAACATAGAAAGAATTGAAGCTGCCGGCAATTTAATGCTAGATAGTTTGAGAAACGGAGGCAAAATTATTTCTTGCGGAAATGGCGGAAGTCACTGCGATGCCATGCATTTTGCAGAGGAACTTACTGGCCGTTATCGCGAAAATAGGCCCGCATTTGCGGCTATAGCAATTAGTGATGTTAGCCACATTACCTGCGTGGGCAACGACTATGGATTTGACCAAGTATTTAGCAGGTTCATTGAAGGTATGGGCAAACCTAGTGATTGCCTTCTGGCCATTTCCACTTCTGGCAACTCTGCCAATGTGGTAAAAGCGGCAGAAGTGGCAAAAGCAATGGGTATAAAAGTAATTGCTTTAACAGGCAAAGACGGTGGCAAACTGGCCGCGCTTGCCGATATTGAAATTCGTGCGCCACACAGCGCATTTGCAGATAGGGTTCAGGAAATTCACATCAAAATCATTCATTCTTTGATTGATTTTATTGAACAAGGCTACTAAAGCTATTCTTCAAACTTCTTGTATTCATCTTCTCCCATTTCATCATCGTAATACCAATCTGGCTTAGGATCATGTGGGATGGACTTGTGTAGTTTTTTATAGAACAACAAAGCCAATAAAAAGCCCACCACTGCCCCGGAAAGGTGACCATCCCAAGACACCCCTCTTTGTAAAGGAAACAAACCCCAAACTGCACTTCCATAAAACAAGGTAACAATTAGGGTTACAACTAGTGTTTTTCTATTTCTGTGAATAATCCCTGAAGTGATTAAGAAAAATATAAATGCATATACCACTCCACTAGCACCAATATGCACATACTCACCGCGGGCAAAAAGGAACATGAAAATACCGGTGAACAGCCATGACAAAATGAAAACCTTTTTTGCCAAATCGTTGTACACCAAAAAGAGCAATGCACTCAATACCAAAAATGCCATTAAATTATTGAGCAAATGGGAGGCATCACCGTGTACCAATGGTGCTGTAATTATACCATGCAAAAATTCAATATTACGGGGGTGTATTCCAAAAAATCCGCTGTCCCAGCGCATCAGCAGCACCAATTCATAAAACAGGGGAATGCTACATGCAACCCCAAGAGGCATTAAAAGTTTTTTGAATATGTCATTCCATAGATTCATTCTGAAGGCTGATGCTACAATTCACCCATTCAGAATCAAAAGACGCGCCGTAATTCTTATAGAACTCAATGGCAGGGGTATTCCAATCCAAAACCTGCCATGTCATGCGTGGATATCCATTTTCCCTGCCAAATTGAACGCATTCATTAAATAGTGCGGTTCCAATACCGTGTTTGCGCATGGCTTCTGAAACCACCAAATCCTCTAAATACAACACAGGACCTTTCCAAGTGGAATAGCGAATATAACACAAGGCAATACCGACTATAGTTCCCTCGACTTCAGCTACCCAACAATGAAACAGCGGATTTTCGCCCCAGCCATGTTTCTGAATAGCCTCAGTGGTATTGGTAACTTCATTGGGTGCACGTTCAAAAACTGCAAGCTCGTACACCAAATTAAAAATGGATTCAGAATCGGCTTGTGTAGCTTTTCTTGTGGTAAATGGGAGACCCATTATTAACGAATGGCCAGCTTTTGGGTTTTGGTAAAATCGCCGCTTTTTACTTGGACGAAATATACCCCTTTATCCAATTTGGCATCAGACAACTCAATTCTCACCCTGCCATTGGCAAAGTCCATCTGTTGTAGGGGGTAATTGTAAACTACTTGTCCCAAAACATTGGTAATGTGAATGCTAGATGCAGGGTATTGGGTTTC
>JADYZD010000121.1 GCA_020853295.1 Bacteroidia bacterium
CCAGCAGGTACAAGATTTCCAGCAGATGCAGTAACAACCACGTTTCTGCTATCTACACCGGCAACGGCTACAGAAATTGGATTGTCCAAACCTACGTAGAATACGTTCAATTCATCGGCAGAAATGGCAGCAATTGGAGGAAATACTGTGTATTTGCCTTCAGCTTCTTGCATTTCTACTCCACCACCTGGTTGAGGAACAGCTATTTGCACTTTGTAGTTAAACTCACCAGGAGAAGACCCAGTTACTTTATATTTACCTACACCGTCTTTTACTTCAACAGCAGCGCCACCTACAGTAATTCTCAAATCTGATTTAGAATCATAAGCAGCCAAAATCAAATCCGCCTCATAGGTCTGACCTTGAAGTACAGCACTAGAAGGGGTAGAAATTACCGCCATGGTTTTATCAAAGGTGATTTTATCTGCACTAACAGCCTGAGCCAATTTGGTGGTGATTTCAGACTCCATAGAACGGGCGTCGTTTTGGTATTTGCTCAAAAGTGCAAACACACCTGCCAATGGGCTATGCTCCAAATACATGCTCACCCATTTGCGTTCATTACCATCTTGGTCTTTAGAATTCTCAGCAATTAGTGAAGACTTCTTGGTCAACTTTTCTTTGAAATCCAATAATAATTTCTTAGTTCTGGGTGAATTTCCGCCCAGATTTGGGTCAGCTGCTGCTTTGTCCAACACTCCCAAATAATCAATTCTGGTTTTGTTAATCAAATCAAACACCGCATCACCACGCATTTTTCCGCCAGCTGGATTGAATGCAAATGGTTTGCCGTCTCTGCGGGCATTGCCTTTTTCCAAAAGGAAATAATTGGAGTGTACCTCCATATTATCGCCCATGGTCAATTCGGCAACACCACCTTTAACCAACATTCCATCGGGATCTTGTTTGCGGCCTTCAGCATTGGCTTCCAAATCCGCTTTCACATCATTAATCAGTTTAATGAAGTTATCGCCAATTTTTTTAGCTTCCAAAGCCATAGTTGCAGCAGTTTTAGCTTCCGGCTTGTCTTCAGCTTGAATTGCTTTGATGGCCAGTGCATTTTTATCTTCCATGTTCTTAATAGAGGTATTCAAAGAATTCTCCATCAAGTTGAAAGCTTTAATAATTTCTTTAGATACGTTAAGTGCGAGAAGTGCCATCAACACGAGATACATCATGTTAATCATCTTCTGGCGTCCAGACATTTTACCACCTGACATTGTTTTTTCTCCTTATATTTTGGGTTGTGGTAAATTGGAAATTAGCGGCTGCCACCCATGGCGCTTAGCATGTTTCCGTAAATGTTATTCAAGTTACCTAAGTTTCTGTTCAATTTGCCCATTTCTTCTTTGAACTCGCTGGTAGCTGTTTCAGACGCATTAAGGTTGGTCAATACGCTGCTTAAGCCGCCAGTGAATGAAGACAATGAATCTGAAACCATAGCAGTGCTTTTGGAAATTTCATCCATGTTTTTGGCTGCTTTTCCTGCACTCACTGCATAATCGTTAGTTGCGATTGCTGCTGTAGATAGTTCTGACATATCTTTCACATTGCTGCTCAAGGATTGTAGACCTGTACCCAGGCTTTGAATCAAATCAGGACCAATTTTCGCTTCTGCAAGCATGGCATCCAATTGTTGTGAAATGCTTCCGCTATTGCTTTTTTTCTCACTACGTGTGGTAGGTTCGCCACCAGCCAATTCAGGATACACTAAAGACCAGTCTGGATCCATGTGAACCGGTTCAAATGCTGATATACAGAAGATAATCGCTTCCGTCCCCATACCGGCGATTAGCATTGCATCGGCACCTTTCCAGTGCATGATTTTAAATAGTGCTCCTGCAATTACGATCGCAGCACCGAAACCGTAAACCATGTTCATGGTTTGTTTCCACCTTTTTGATTCAAAGAAACTCTTGCTCATGTGATATTTGGTTGTTTTTTATTAGGTTGATATTTTATTAACTGTCTATTTGTTTTTTATAACCGGTCTTAACAATAATTATTTTTTGTCTTTATTAGAACGGCCAATGTAAGTTTGAACGCAGCGGAATCCTACATAAGATTTGCTGGTATCTTGGTATTCATAAGTACGTGCACCGCACTCAATGAAATAGGCAACATCTTTCCATGAACCACCGCGAATTACTTTGCGCTTCATAGATATAGGAGTAGCCTGTGCTTCTGGTCCTCTTTCTGGTATGCGGCGGTAGTGCTCACCATTCAAATCATGAACGATTGCGTTGTTCGCCACTTCCCAAGTAGTAGAAGTCCACTCAGATACGTTACCAGACATGTTGTACAATCCCCAATCATTCGGGAAGTAAGAGTCGGCACGCACTGGATACACACCACCATCTGCACCGTAGTTACCGCGCAATGGTTTAAAGTTGGCCAACATACAGCCTTTGCTATTGCGGGCATAAGGACCACCCCATGGGTATTTGTTACCTATACGGCCACCGCGAGATGCATATTCCCACTCATACTCAGTAGGCAATCTAAAATCTTCAGTATTTGGCAAATTGCCCGCTTGTTCCCAGTAACTGGTTTTGCGAATGGTTCTCCATGCACAGAAGGCATTGGCTTGGTGCCAGTTGATACCCACTACAGGATAATCAGCATATTTTGGATGCCAGAAGTATACCCTAGCCATTGGCTCATTATAAGAGTAGGTGAAATCACGCACCCAGCATAAAGTGTCAGGGTATATTAAAGTACTTTCATCGTGGATGAATTTAGAACGGTCCATCGGATTGTACTTGTCCCTGTCCAAATTGGCAGCAGCAACATAGTCAAACCATTGGTATTTGTACTCCAATTTGCGGGTATCCAATTGCTTTTTGCCACGGAAACGTTCGCTGGCTTGGTAGAACATACCTTCCAACTCTTCTTTATACCTTTCCCAATCTACACGTTTGTAGTAGTTGATGTAACGGTTTCCGTCATCATCTTCAGGCCAGAAAAGCTCGTCTTCGTCAATCATATTGCGGGCAATAGAGTCCACAACGTGATTTACAAACTGACGGTATTCGTTGTTTGTGATTTCAGTTTCATCCATCCAAAATGCCACAATGGTCATTTGTTTGTTTGGCTCGATATAAGACTGAAAAATGTCTTGATCGGCCTGACCTGTGTGGAAGGTACCGGATGGAATGTAAACGGTTCCCGGAGGTTGCGGGTGGAACCAAGGACGACGACCAGGTACACCTGTAAGGTCACCTGTATCAGCCGGTCCGCATGCCAGCAAGATAATCACAGCTGCAATTGATGCATTGCGAACTTGCTTGTTTGCGAGAGATTTCACGATCCCATTCACAAAGCTGCTATTAGAGAATATACTCATCAACTTTCTTTTCATGTGGTATTTTCGAATATGTATACTATTTGTGATTCTGCAAAAATATGCCATTCGCACGAAAGTGCAAGGCATTTTTTTCTGCAAACTCTGATATATAACGCAGACGAATTGTAATTATTGTGTCAGTTAGGAAAAATTATTCAATATCTTCAGGCCTTTGCATGTAACGTGGGTGCCTATAAATCACCTCTACCCTCTCAGGCAAAGTTATTCTAAAGCAATAGTTTACTTGCAATTCATGTGTACCATTACTGCTGCGTTGCAAAGATTGCAACGTAATATCATAGGAATAACCCACCCTTAGCAATTGCTTGCCGTTCGGACCTGGATCATTTCCTTTAATAGGAGGATAATACCCCAACATAATAGATAAGGCATCCACACCCAAAACATTCGCCCTAAAATTTAAACCACCCGCATACAGTTGGTTCCATGTTACCATACCCTGCACATCCAATTGGGGTTTAACAAAGCCACCTTTATCATTTACTGTTTTTAGCAAAAAGGCTGGGTCTAAGGTTAAGGCAGGATTGCCCATGAAATTTTCCAACTTAAAACCCGACATCAAATAAAAGTGGCGGGCAGTAGATATTTTAATATTGGCACCAGGTGATGCTGTATAATCAAACTCTTGTGGTTTTATATGCGAACTTGAAAGTCCGACATAGAAATCCTTCATATTTGGATTGGTATAGTACAATCCTGCGCCGAATGACAATTTGTTGTCACCAGGTTTTCCAGTAGGAATATTGGGATCATTGGGATCGTGTGCCCTTAAGCCAGATCCGTCCAACTGTTTGGTAAGGTTCATAAAATCAATACCCAAACGGATGGAAGAACCGTCTGACAAAGTATAGGCACCTGCAACACCACCGCGCAGGTAGGTGTTTAATTCGTATGCTACTTCATCTCGAACAAACCCGATATATGCACCACCATAGTTTTTTACTTCATCTGTGGCCTTATTTCTAACGTTAAAAGGTGCCGAAAAACCAAATCCGCTGGTTTTGGGTGCAATGTTGTTCAATAAATTGTCTGAGGTAGGCAAACCACTTTGTGTTTTGTAAGTAGCAGTTTGGTCTTCCAAGCTTCTCCACTGTTGGTGGGTGATTGC
>JADYZD010000122.1 GCA_020853295.1 Bacteroidia bacterium
GCTACCTCAAAAGGGTAGCCTTTTCTTTTGCAAAAAGTTCATACGGGTCGCTTATCCTCGAGTGAAGCGCAGCGGAACCTCGGAATGCAGACGTATTAGTTAAAATTCACTGGCCATTCAAAATTCCAATGGGTTATTTTAGGCAACAAAAAAACCTGTAACTTTGTCTATAATAGCATAATCTAACTATTGAAAAGAGGTTTACTAAATATTATTTTTATCCTCATATTGCAAAGCAACTTTGGTCAAGTAAACTTCTATGCAGACCAAACAGAAGGTTGCGGCCCATTAGATATTAAGTTTAAAGATTTAACTCCAAAAGCTGCAAGTTGGGAATGGGATTTGGGGAACGGAAATACAAGCAAATTAAAAGAGCCCTCAGCTATTTACACTTCAGCTGGCCACTATACCATTACACTTAGAGTAGTTGATAGTAATGGCAACCGCAATTCTCTCAGCAAAGTCAATTTCATACACGTTTTTAAAGAACCCAAAGCGATATTTACAGTAAGCAATAGAAAAGTATGTCCTAATGAAACCGCAACATTTACAGATTTAAGTACTGGTGGAGATGCTGCCATAGTATCTTGGAAATGGGATATGGGCGATGGAACTACATATAATATCCAAAACCCCAATCATGCATGGAAAGTACCCGGTTATAAAAATATTTCGTTAATTGTTAAAGATAAAAATGGGTGTAGTCACCAAATTCTAAGTAATGCATACATATTAACCAAAACTCCTCCAATTGCCGAATTTGCTGTTGATTCAACTTTTGCTTGTACCAAACCACTTAATGTAAATTTCACCGATGCATCTTCCCCCAAAAACATTAGTTGGATTTGGGACTTTGGAGATGGAACCCCTCTCCAGAACATTCAGAATCCGACCCATTTATACAAAAAATTCGGAAAATTTACGGTTTCGCTAAGTGTAAAAGATTTGAGCACAGGATGTTCAATATCAAAAACCGCAAAGGATTTAATTGTACTAGATAGTTTAGTTGTGGATTTTGATGCAATCGAAAAAACCTTATGCGATACTGGAGAAACAGTTCAGTTTGTTAATAAAACTCCCCAATATGGGGCATATACTGCAAGGTGGACATTTGGAGATGGTAGCAGCAGCAATTCTTGGGTAGATAAGCATCAATACCATAATTTCGGGGTATACCCAATTTCTCTTCAAATAACTGGGGCTGCCTGTGGGCAAATCAAATTTAAATCTGGCTTTATATCTATTTTACAAAAGCCGGCCCTAAGCATCCGAGCCAATGATACAGGAGCATGTGGGTATCCATATAGCATGACATTATTCGCTAATGCACCTGCAAGTTCCAGCGTATTTTGGGATTTTGGAGATAATCAATTTGGCTCGGGTAAAAAAGTAAATCATACATGGAACAACAAAGATTCGTTTTTAGTTTCTGCAATGGCCATTGATAACAACACCTGTCGGGATACTCAAAGTATGTGGATTAGAAAGAACGAATTGCTCGTGTATGCCGATGGCGAAACAAAAGGATGTGTGCCTTTTACCTCTAAGGCCAATATGCGTATATTTAACAACACAAGTACAATCTCAAGAATAGAATGGTATTATAAAAACAATAGAATTGACAGTGGTAGTACAATGAATTTTCTTTTTGCTGACACAGGGCGGTTTCCTGTAAAAATGCAAGTAGAAAATAGCAAAAAATGTATTGACTCACCAACAATTTTTATTTTGGCTGGACAAAAAATAAAACCCACTTTTATAGTTCAGCCACAAATTGTTTGTTTGCATGATTCCGTATTTTTTACCAATACTACCTCTAATATACCTGTTAAGGCGCATAAATTTTCATGGCTGCCAGGAGAAGGAAATATATTTGAAGGGAGAGATTTGGTTAAGTCTTATTCTTTCACAACTGGAAGGCCCAAAACAACTCTAATTTCTGAACACTTTGGATGTAAAGACTCCTTCTCTACTATAGATAGTTTATTGATAAAAGCACCGCGTGTAAATCATATACTTCCTTCTGTAGGGTGCGTATTTCCCAATTCATTACCAATTATTAATAATACAAAAGAATACACACATTTTGAATGGCGTTCAGACCCAAAAGAAATTAGCAAGAATAATGACAGTCTTTTTTTAGATATAAAAAATCATAAAGAATTTGATATTTTTATTTATGCATATAATGATACAAACCAATGTTCCGATTCCGCAAAATACCATTTAAAATTTTCTACTCTACAACCCCAAGCATTAACTAGCCACAAAATGTTAAGCAATTGCCCGCCAGCATTATTATTAATTAAAGATTCTGGGAGCATTGGGAATGAATTTTGGTGGAAGCTCCCCAACGGAGAAATATTAAAAAATTCGGATTCACTTTTTCATACCTTTGATAATTTCGGAAAATATGAAATAACTCGATTTGCAAAATACAATCTACCCCTTCAATCTTGCCTTGATTCACAAGTAATTAAAATTACACTACCAAAGCCTGAAGCTCAATTTGCTATTAGTCCTAACCAAGGTTGCACACCTGTAAATGCTATTTTCCTTGATTCTAATTATTTTACCGGAAAGATGGGTAAATGGACTTTTGGGGATACATCCCTTTCAACTTCCAACTTTTCCAATACATTTACTTTCCACTACCCTTTTCAGTCCAGTCCAACACGAGTTGTATTTACAGCGATTGATAGTTTAGGGCACTGTAATGATTCTACCATAAAATGGGTAAACATTACTGGTCCTAATGCAAAAATAATTACAAATCCATTCTATACCTGTAAAAATACGCGATTACAACTAAGCCATACCAGCCTATCCCCAGGCATAAAAAGCTGGAGGTGGTATGCCGACGACACCCTTTTAAGCAGCAATAAAAACGCAGAATATATCGTGTACACGAATAGGTATGTCAATCTAGTTCTTGAAGTAACAGACTCATTCGGTTGCACTTCAAAAATACCCAAACGCTTATTCGTCCGAATGTTCAAACCAGATGTCAAAATAAGCAGTGATACTGCAGGTGCATTTTGCCCTCCTCTAGTCGTCCATTTCTACGATAAAACAACAAATTTTAACAACACTTCTGAAACTTGGCTGTGGAATTTTGGCGATGGTTCAACCTCCACCTTAAAAAATCCAGCACACACTTTCATAAATACCGGTGACTATACAATAAGTCTTACGGTAAAAAACTATGTTGGTTGCATTGCAACCATGACTTTTCCTGCTTTTATTCAAATTAAAGGTCCGGTAGGAGAAATAATTACAAGCCAAGACTCAGGTTGCACACCTTTAGAAGTGCATTTTAAAACAACAGGCTCAGGATTAAAAAATGTACGTTGGGATTTTGGCGATGGCAGTGAAAATGATGGATTAAAGCCAACCCATATTTTCAATAAAGCTGGCATACATTACCCTTCTGCTATTATGGAAGATAGTGCAGGTTGTAAAACAGGCACAAAATTGTTAAATCCAATACATACTAACCAAACACCCATTGCAAAAATTAAACAACTCACTTGGTGCGATGGCGATTCTTTGAAATTTGCTGATAGTAGTCAGTATTTTGGTATTGGTAGAATTAACAAATGGGTAACCTCACATCTTCAAGTCAATAAGCCCAACATTACCTTTAAATCCCAAAAGGACAGTTCAGATAATTTTAACTTTATAGCTTTGGGTCAATTTGGCTGCAATGATTCAGTTTTATTCTATCCCATTAAAAGCAGAATTCATTTTAATATTGAAATACAATCTGATACATCCTGTTTAGGCAAACCCATTATTTTTAATGATAAAAGTTCAAGCGACACAAGCTTTTACAGCCGAAGATGGTCTTGGCAGGGTCAATTTGATACTTCAAAAACTTGGAAAACAACCTCCAAAAAACCTGGATATTCTGACCTAAAACTAAAGCTAGTAAATCAATTAAAATGCAATGATTCCATTGTGATTCCAAATGCAATATTTATTGGAGACTCGGCTAGACCAACAGGCGTACGTTTGCACTCGGTAAGTGTTTTAAATAATTTTAAACAACAAATAACTTTTGAACCAAGTTATTCATCAGATTGGCAATATTATTCTCTATACCAAAGAAATATGGGGTCGCATAATTTATTATTAAAAAATCATACCCGATTTGACACTATTCTTACAGCATCGGTTGGGGATGCACATCTAGAACAGCAGTGTTTTCTTATAGAAAATAACAATTTATGTTTCCGCGAATCTCTAACTGACACATCACAAATACATTGTACTATTGAATTAAAAGCAACTGCAAATAACAATGCGATCGACTTAAAATGGTCGCCTTATATTGGTTCCAGTCCATTAAAATATTTTATTCAACGAACAAGGCATCGAGATACACTTTTTGTTGATATTGATTCTGTTTCCGGAAATACCCATTATTATGGTGATACAAATGTGATATGTACAAATAAATATTCCTACAGAATTGTAGGTAAACTAAATGAAAATTTCTACACTAAAAGCGACACAAGTAGCGCCAGTCCTTTTTATTCTCCAAAAATTAAATCTCCGTATTTAACTTTAGTCAGTGTTGACCCTAATGAAAAAATACAGATTTTTGGGGATACATTAAAAAACCAATACCCCGCTGTGCTCACATACCATTTGGAAAAGAGTTTAGATGCCAATCAATTTTCGTTTTTGAAAACCTTTAATTCAAATGAAAATATCAGGTATATCGACAATTCTGTAAATACCAATGTAAACCAGTATTACTATCGTATAAATGCTACGGATGTTTGCGGTGGAAGTTCACCTTGGTCCGGCATAAGCAGCAATATTCTATTAAAAAGCCACAATAGGGATTCAAATATTGTTCTCACATGGAATAAGTACATTTTTTGGCCTTCAGGTGTATTGAGCTATGAGATAGAACAGGCAGATGCATTTGAAAATTACAAAACATTCTATTCCACTTCCGATACATTCCTTGTGCTCACAAATCAAGGTTCAAGTTGTAGTTTATTGCCTAAATTTAGAGTAAAGGCAATCAGTAATCCGCAGCCTGAATTTAATGAAAAAACAAATTTAGTTAGTTATAGCAATGTCACCCAAATAGAAAGTGGACCCAGTGTTTTTATTCCAAATATTTTTACTCCAAATTCAGACAATTTAAATGCGGTATTCAAACCTGAATGCAGCTGGATTAAAAACTATGACATGTCAATATTTAACCGATGGGGGGAAAAACTCTATGAGGGTTCTGGGTGCGGAAATTCTTGGAATGGCTTTTACGAGAACCAACCAGCACCTTCCGGAAACTATATATTTCTAATAACTGTAACAGGTGCAAACAATAAAAAATATTATTATAATGGGGTATTTCAATTAATTAGATAACCATAAAATTTAAAGTTTACAGCGTTGCGGCCAGTCTTTGGGCTAATAAATAAATCACCAAATTTTCATTAATTTGCAATCAGAATCCTCGATTGAAGCGCAGCGGAACCTCGGGATGCAGAACTAATAAAAGGCTACCTTAAAAATCAGAGGCCTTTTCTTTTGCAAAATTTCATTGGGGTTCAAAAATCAAGATACACTTGTTTCATCTGATTCGCTTATTTTTGATTCGTGGTACTCAGCAATGTTCTGCCTAAAATAAACCGGTCTGGTTGGATTCTCATTTATGTGGCAGTTGCCCTTTGTTGTATTCATTATTTTGCCAATCCCGGAAAAGCAGGCTTTGTAGACTTGAGAAACTGGCTGGTACAAGGCGAAAATGGGGAATTTAAACGTTTGGCCTGGTGGGCAGCTGTCAATGTTCTCTTCTATTTTCTTATTCCATTTCTCATTCTTCGCTACAGATGGCACAATACTGCTAAAGATTTTGGTATTGGCGCACAAAACGGAGGATACCAAATCTATATTTATTTCTTTGCTTTTATGCTCCCACTGGTATTTGCGGTGTCATTTTCACCAGCATTTTTAAACAAATACCCTTACTATCAATTGAATCCTGGAGAATCGTTGTGGCCAAATTTTGTGATTTGGGAACTCCTGTACTTTTTTCAATTTTTTGCTTTGGAATTTTTCTTTCGGGGATTTATGGTGCAAGGATTAAAAACCGAATTTGGCATCAATTCCATTTTAATTATGGTAGTGCCCTATTGCATGATACACTTTTCCAAACCTCTACCAGAAGCTGCAGGAAGCATAATTGCTGGTTTAGCACTGGGTTACCTATCCTACAAAAAAAACAGCATCATTCCAGGTGTATTCTTGCATTACTCCATAGCACTCAGCATGGATTTGCTGGCCTTATGGCAAAAAGGCTTGCTCTTTTCTAAATAAATGCATGAAAACCCGAAAACATGCATACAGGCTTACCTTTGCCATATGGCAAGAGTATTGGCTTTTGATTATGGTATGCGCAGAACCGGTTTGGCAGTTACCGACAATCTCAAACTGATTGCAACGCCTATAGGCACAGTAAACACACCTGAGCTGCATACTTGGCTTATTAACTACCTTAAAACGGAAGAGGTAGACACCTTTGTGGTAGGGCTTCCTTCACAACTTTCTGGTGAAGACACCCATGCCACGCAGCCTGTTTTGGAGTTTATAGAAATGTTGAAAATGGTGTACCCACACATTGTTGTTGCTACTGTAGATGAGAGGCTTAGCAGCCGTGAGGCCAAACAATCTTTAATCTTAGGTGGTCAAAAGAAAAGCAAAAGACAAGACAAGAAATTGTTGGATACTGTGAGTGCTACCTTAATTTTGCAAACTTATTTGCAAACCATAGCATGATATTGCCCATTTACGCATACGGAAATCCAGTCCTGAGAAAAAAAGCAGAGAACATCCTTCCAGACTACAATGGTTTAAAGGAATTGATAGAAAACATGTTCGAAACCATGTATGACTCAAACGGTATAGGCCTCGCAGCCCCGCAAATTGGGTTGGCAATACGTTTATTTATAGTGGATGGAACAGAGATTGAAGATGAATCTACTGCAGATTTTAAGAAAGTCTTTATAAACCCTGAAATTTTAGAAGAATTTGATACCAAATGGGAATATGAAGAGGGCTGCCTGAGCATTCCAACAGTTCGCGCCGATGTGAGCAGGCATAGCAAATTGCGGATTCGATACATGGACGAAAACTTCAAAGAATTTGAAGAAGAATACAATGGAATGGCAGCGCGTATTATTCAACATGAATACGACCATATTGAGGGTATATTATTTACAGATAGAATTTCGCCCTTAAAGCGCACCATGCTTAAAAACAAATTGCAAAACATTTCCATAGGCAGGGTGAATGTTGGGTATAAAATGAAATTTGCCAAGAAATAAAATGTTTAAAAACCTGAGATATTATTTGCTGCTCACCCGGCCATTAAATTTGCTGATTATTGCAGGAACTCAGGCGGTTTTCATGGCCCATGCTTCGGCATATCACTGGAGCAATATAGATACCATTAGGGCCTTATTTGTTGTTTTAGCTACAGTGCTAACTGCTGCAGCTGGCAATGTAATTAATGATATTTTTGATATCGAAGAAGATCAAATTAACAACCCCGAAAAACGAATAATTGCACGCCATATTTCTCCCAAATCTGGAAGAATATTTTACACCATTCTTGCAGCCATATCATTGATTTGTGCATTTCAAGCCGGGTATTCTATGTTTGCCCTCAGCCTTACAATAGGCATTATGCTCTATTTTTATTCTTCTGACTTAAAAGGAGAAAATTTATGGGGCAACCTGCTCATTTCCTTTATGACTGGAGCTGTTGTATTTGCCGCAGACCTTGGGGTACACACCCGTGTGAATGGATATTTTGCTGAGTATGCATTGCTCGCTTTTTTAATCACAATGCCCCGGGAAATTGTAAAAGATATTGAGGATATTGAAGGCGATAAAGCGCAGGAATACAACACCTACCCCATTGCTCAGGGCATAGATAAAGCTGCGCTTTTGGCTTCTATTTTCCTAATTTTAATTATAGTAGAAATGATTTATATTATGATTAGAGATGGGAATTTATTTTACAATATTTACAGCACTGTATTGGTTGTAATTCCCGCATTTATGCTCATTATTAAAATTAAAACGAGCAAACAAAAAGGAGATTACAGCAAAGCCAGCCTATACCTCAAAGGACTCATTCTTACTGGCTTATTGTCGGTTTTGTTCTTATAATTTATTTGCTTTTTCTTGTTGCCAGGCTTGTGCAACCTCATCCAATTCTTTGTACCAAGATGGGCCAAATTTTCGAATTAAAGCCTCCCTTAAAAATTGATGCACAGCAACATTGCCTTCTTGTCCGGCCTTACAAGCAGGCGCACAAATGTCCCAATGGTGGTAATTCAATGCTATATACTCTCCGTATTGCTTGGCCCTTATGGGATATAAGTGGCATGAAAGCGGCTTCTTAAACCAGGTTTTTCCTGCTTCATACGCTTTTTCTATTGCACATACCGCAATTCCATTGGAGTGGGTAACAAAAACACATGCCCCATTTGGACGGCAACGGGTGCCCAATTCATTTTCTTCATCCAAAACATGAAAGCCACCCTCATCCAAAAATTGGATACCCTCTTCAGACATAAATGGGCGAATGTTGGGCAATTCATCTTCAATTATGGAAATTTCTTCCGCATCAAGCGGTGCACCCGCATCGCCTTGCACGCAACAAGCCCCTAAACAGGATTGAATTTGACAGGCAAATTTTCTTTCAAGAACAGGTTCTGCAACTATAACCTTTCCAACGATAATCATGCAAGCAGCATTATCAATTTGCCGTAAAATGCTTACAACAAATCGGTTTTATTGAGGTAGGTTTCGTAGCCAATTTTCTCTAATCTTTTGGCTTTTTCTTCAACCTCTTCTCTCACAGCCAATTTGTAATCCTTTATTTTTTCAGCCAAATTTTCATCTTGTGCAGCCAATATTTGCAAGGCAAAAATTCCGGCATTTTTGGCTCCATTTATGGCCATGGTACCAACTGGCACCCCTGGAGGCATTTGCACAATGGAATACAAGCTGTCCAAACCACTCAAATTGGAAGACTTCACAGGCACCCCAATAACTGGCAAATGGGTAATGCTGGCTACCATACCGGGGAGGTGAGCTGCCCCACCAGCACCTGCAATAATAATGCGGATGCCACGTTCATGGGCTTTTGCCGCGTACTCTACCATACGCTGGGGTGTTCGATGTGCTGAAACGATGCTCAACTCATACGAAATTTCAAAGTACTCAAGAATGCGCGCTGCTTCTTGCATAACCTCTAGGTCGCTGTCGCTACCCATTATAATTCCTACCTTAGCCATTTGATTTTTTTACGGTTACAAAGTTCGCTAAAACTGAGATGAAAACATAGGATAATAGAATTGGGATACCAGATTCTCTTCTAAACAGCAAAATGATAGCAGCGAAAACCACCACCAATGAATATTTCCACAACGTTAGTGGATCGTTTTTCTTAAATTTAAATGCCAACATTGGCCATTCACCTGCCATTAAAAATGCTGCAACAACAGGCATCATAGCCAAAAAATAAAATTCTTGCAGCCATGGACCCAACCAAGTAGATGAAACAATTCCTATTGGCTCAATACTGAGAGAAATGGATGCCAAGACGATTCCCATTATGGGTGTGGGTACCCCAACAAACTCTGTAGAGCCTGAAGGCGCTATATTAAATCTGGCCAACCGGAATGCAGCTCCTATGGGGATTGCCACCCAGGCATATCTGCTGGTGCATATTCCTGTTGGAAAACAATACCCAAATTGCATCATATAATGATAAAAAAACAGGCCTGGAAGCACACCAAATGTCACCAAATCAGCCAGTGAATCCAATTGCTTACCCATTTCTCCATCTACTTTTAACAAGCGTGCCACAAACCCATCAAAAAAATCCAAAATAGCGGCAATAAGAATAAAAATAAATGCTGTAACCATATCGCCAGCAAATACCCTTTCTATGCCTATAAGGCCACATAGCAAATTGCCCATGGTAATTGCATTGGGCAATGATGCTAGTAAGGAGCTATTTGAATCTTTCATTCCTGTGTGGTGTAATCTGTATATGAATAGCCAGATTCAATAGGGATGCTAATTCCCAATTTAGCACCGTAATAAAACCCTGAAAAACCAGCTGTTACTGCCCCTTTTTCGCCGTAATTCTGTTTTGAACCTCGGTAATTCCATTGCCCACTAGACAGGTCTACCATGCGCGATACATGAGCTCCCAAATAAAAGAATTGGCCCAACTTTATATGCATGTTGGCACTTGGACCTATAACAAATGCAGAATGAACAAAATATTTATCAGCCCTTGCATTGAGAAAACTAATATTATCGTTTACAAGGCTAATTCTTTCCCTGCCATAAGCCGAATTAAATCCAATATCAAATTGTAAATTCTTGCGCTTTATAAAAGGATATCCCAAATGCAAATCTGCCATATAAGCGCCATATGAAAGCACACCATTTGTATCTTCCACCAATTTTTGGGCAGGCATCCATCCAAAACGCACTTCGGAAACCAGGGTGCCGACACCACCATATGAAAATTGAATCAACCCAATAGGCGCTATATCTGTAGACCTGCCATTTAATGAGATATGATTGCCCAAAACATCCCTATTGATATTGCTTAAACTAAACCCTGCGGTATAAAAATAATAGGGTTCAAACTCTTTGCTATCTTTATCCTCATAAGTAATTACTTCACTGTCCAATGAATCCTCATCTTCCATAATGTAGTGGTTATTTACTATGGCATAGCTGAATTTTTTTGAAAGCAATGGCAAATCTGCATCTTCATGTTTTAAATCAAAAAGGGTTACCGTTTTTTTATCGGTATTATCTACCATTTCATTAATTTCTTCTTGAATTCCTTCATCATCTTCCCTATCAGAATAATAATTATTGTCCGAATTTCCTGAATAGAAAATTCCAAGTGTCAGCACAGAATCGGCATTCTTAAAATACCGGCTTTTCATTTTATTGATAACACTGTGGTAGCCATACCAACCGCAATCACCATTTTGCTCTTGGTAAGCCACATGGCAGCGACCAAATTCTCCGTAAAACCTTTTAGTGGCATTGCTGCGCACCAATTGAGAAAGGTGGGTGTAAATACCTTCTTCGCGCCAAATATATTGGTAGGTGGTGTTTTCATATTCGCGCCATTGTTTGTATTCGCGCAACCAATGCACAGCCTCTTCCACCTGGGCAAATTTGGGACCCAACCAATTCTTAAAATCGGGCTTTAAACTGTCGTAATACCTAATAAATTCATTAATCGTAAGTCCCACATAAAATGTGGGGCGATTGTACCGGCCATATTTGGTCTCATCTCGTGCAGTTTCATAATCTTCAACCCCACTGCGCACCATGTGTGCCGATGCCATTTCCACAGCATCAACGGCGGTGTACAAGCGGCTTGGAACCATAGAATCGGGGAGCAATTCTGCCAAACGCATTAATGGCAAATCATTAAAACGTTCTACATCAATACCGTGAACGGTAATTCTCATAGAATCTGGCAAACCCATATTGAATTTGCGCATGCGCTTAAACAAATCCATATACCGTGGAGAGGTGGTTGCTTTTAGGTACAACTCGGCCAACGTGTCGGCTTCATTGATGTACCTATTCAGAAAATGGGCCCTAGCCCCACCCAATTCAATAATAAAATCTTTTAACCCAAATTGTTTATTTAAATAGCGCAAAATTTTTAATTCCATTTTGCTATTAAAATTCACATAAGTATGGTTTTCTCCGGTCATGATTACACGTGCTTTAGTAATAGCACTGTCCAATATTTCAAAACCTTCAAAATTATCGTTATTCAGCACATTAATATCTGTGCCACTTCCAGCGGTTTGTGCATATGAATTGCTGCACATAAACAGCACAAATACCCAATTTAAAAATTTAATTTTTCTCATTTTAATCTATCCATTTAATGGGAACTGCCAATCCAAAACCATATCCATAATACCAAGCTGTATTATCCAAACCGCCTAGTGAGCCGCTGCTTTTACCTTCAAATTTCCAGCCTGATTTTCCCCAATCATAATCCCTGCCGGCATGGGCAAAAATATAAAATGGCGCAAAATCGACATACAAATCAGCCCCTATATTGTAAACAAGTGCTGGGTTTTTATATACTTTAGGAGCCACATATTCTGGAAAAAAAGTAGTGGATGTGCTGTTGCTATATTCTGTTATGGTGTGTCTGATGTATTTAAAACCGGATACAAATCCAAACTTCACAAATTTGGTAAAAATCAAACTGCTACCAGCTTCAAAACCGGCCATACTGCCCGAATAATTGCTACTGCTCGAAACCAAATTTCCTGCAAAAAGACGAAACATAGACCTGTCTTCACTCGCTACACAAACATCACCACCTATAAAACGGAAATTATTTACCGGATTTAAACCACCCAATACCAGTTGTTCATTTAATCCTTTAACAGAAATTAATGGAACAGATTGATTGTAGCCCAAATATACACGTGAGTTATTGTAATCTTTTAAGTAAGCACTTTCATAATCTGCCAGCGGCGTTTCTATTGCAGTAGAATCGGCTTCAGCATCTTCATCGGCAAGTGCAAAATTGTTGTTTAACAATAAAATATTAAAGTCCTTTTGAATTGATGTGAGCTCTGTAGACTTAGAAATATCAGCAACCATTGCTGTGCTATTTTCAACACTTTCAAACAATTTTGTTAAATCATCCATATACAATTTGTGCTGATAGTCCATATACTCTTCATCAGCAACTTCCAATTCTTTGTTATAAAAAATACCAATATTGGCCATGCTTTTTACACGGCTTTCCGGCAAATTTTTAAGCCTGTAAACTACTCCATTAAAGCGGTCAATTCCGCAACCTCTAGAAACAATGGCATTGCTAGCGCGACAAAGACCCAATTGCACAAAATATTTATCGCCGTCACTGCCTTTTCCTACAATATCATTAATTCTGTGAAACATCAAATCTTCACGCCACGAAAATTCAAATGCCGTCATTCTATAAGAATTGTATTCCTTATTTTCTTTTAACCAATTTACTGCTTGTTCAAATCGTTCGAACTTGGGGCCCAGCCATTTTTCAAAATACGGTTTTAAGGAGTCATAGCTCTTCATAAACTCGTTTACACTTTCCCTAACAGAAAATGCAGATGGCCTATAAAAATAATCATCATACTCCGTATCCTGGCCTTCTTGCTCCCTTTCAAACTCTTCAAGCCCTTTAGAAATAATATATTTTGCTGCGCCTTGAATGGCTTCAACATGCACCCTTAAATTGGAAGGTATTTCTTCCTCTGTTTCCCCATCGGGAAGTGTTTGCGACATCCTCACCAATGGCAAAGCATTGGTTCTCTCCACATCCACTCCATACACTTTAATTTTAAGTGAATCCGGCAATTTTGAATTCAGCTTTTTTAGGTTTTTATACAGCCGCATGTATTTTACACTGGAAACAGATTTTAACAACTTTTCTGAAGTTGAATCCTCTTCAGTTATAAATTGGTTTACCAAATCGGCTTTGGCTGGACTGGTTTCCAAAATGTAATTCCTTAGGCCAAATTTGTAATTCATGTAACGCAGCAGTTTAAATTCCAATTTGGCATTAAAACTGGCATATGAATAATCTTCCCCGGCTACAATTAACTGGTTGTTTAATATTAAACTGTCCAGCAATTCAAAGCCCAGATACTCTTCATTGTTGCCAATGTCGAGCCCAGAGCCATACTTTGCAACTTGTGCAAAAGAGGTGCCTGTGAATAGAAGGCCCAATGCGATGAAATATGGTTTTAACATAAATAATTTATCTAAGAACGCAGCTCTGCAAATCTGTGGCAATTGATTAAATGGTCATTTACCATTCCAGTTGCCTGCATATGGGCATAACATACGGTACTGCCTACAAACTTAAATCCCTTTTTCTTCAATTCCTTACTCATTAAGTCACTTTCTTTAGAAGTGCTTTTAATTTCTGCAAGTGATGTTACATTGTTCACAATGGTACTGCCGTTGGTAAACGACCATAAATAGTCACTAAACGAGCCTTGCTCCATGATTTTTAAATACTCTTGGGCATTACAAATTGTACCCCTAATTTTAGCAGCATTTCGAATTATACCCGCGTTGTTCATAAGCGCCTCAAATCCCTTTTCGTTGATACTGGCTATGGCTTCAGGATTAAATCCATGAAAGGTGGTGCGAAAATTTTCTCTCTTTTTTAGAATGGTATGCCAACTTAAACCTGCTTGAAACGTTTCTAGAATCAAAAATTCAAACATTTTTAAATCATCGTGCACAGGAACCCCCCATTCTTCATCATGGTATTTGATGTACAAATCATCTTTTAAACACCAATTGCAGCGGAATTTATCCATTTTTACACCAAGTTAAGCACTTGCTCTTTGATTTGTTCCAGCTTTTCTTTCATTAAAACAACTGCTTGTTGCATGGGATAGTGGTTACTTTTAACACCCATGGTATTCATTTCACGTCCCATTTCTTGACTGATAAAATTCAGCTTTCTGCCCAAAGGTTCTTTTTTCAAACATTCCTCAAAATAGTCCAAATGCTGGGTTAGGCGTTGTTTTTCTTCAGCAATATCCCATTTTTCAAGGTAAATAAGCAATTCTTGTTCAAACCTCGACTGATCGGGAATGGAATCTTTAATATGCTCTTGCAGATTTGCGTAAATTCGGTCGCGCAGGCCTTGCCTGCGCGACTCCTCCTCACCTTCTACAACTTGCAATTGATGCCGAATAAATTCTGCAGCATCTTTAAGTTTGTTTCCAGTATTAGAGCCTTCTTGTTTTCTAAATTCAATCAGTTTATCAGCTGCTGCAGAAGTGAGGGATACTACAAACTTTTTATGTGCATCGGATAAAGATTTTTCTGAACTGTTAATAACATCAGGAATTCGGATAATTTCCCTTAATGGATCGTGGAATTCTATTCCCAAAACCTGGCTTAATGACCTAAATTTATCCAAGTAGGCCTTTGCCAATGCTTCATTCATCTTTATTTCTGATGGATCGTTGAATTCTGGACCAAATTCTATGTTGTAAATTACCGTTACAGAACCTCGTTCCAATTTATCGGTTAACAAACGCCTGATTTCCGGATCCAACTCCATTAAAAATCTGGGCAATCTTAAGTCTGTGTCTAAATACCTGCCATTTAACGACCTCATTTCACAAGTTACTTTTAGTCCGTCTAACGAACCTTCTGCCCTGCCAAAACCGGTCATGCTTTGAATGTCTATATGCTGTGCCAATGCAGCGAATTTAAGAAAATATCAAAGCCCTTGGTCAAATTTTCAAAATGATTCACATAAAATCAAGACCCTGCTTTCATTCCGCTATTAAATTTTGTGTAAATTTGCGTCAATATGTTTAGGCAAACAGCCATTCTTATTGCTGGATTTGTGGTTATTTCTTCAACTTTAAATTCCTGCACAGGTTCAAAAAAAACAGATGATTCAGATTCCAGTGAAGGGGCGGTTTCGCTAGTAAAAAATACATATCCGGCTTTTAATGCCGACACTGCTTACAATTACATCGCCAAGCAACTCTCGTTTGGATATAGAATTCCTGGCACCGCCGAACACAAAAAATGTGCGGATTGGCTAATCGCTGAATTGGCTAAGTTTTGCGATACTGTTTACTATCAAAAAGGCAACAGCACAACTTCTGAAGGGAAAAAAATTCCCATATACAATTTAGTAGGCAGCTTTAAACCCCATTCAAAGCAGCGAATCTTATTGGGTTCACATTGGGACAGTAGGCCCTGGGGCGATAATGATACCAAAGACAAAGACAAACCCATTTTAGCAGCAAATGACGGTGCCAGTGGCGTGGGAGTGCTGCTCACCCTAGCATATAATTTAAAGAAAAACCCTCCACCTACTGGAGTCGATATCATCCTTTTTGATGCAGAAGACCTAGGTAAGCCGGATGCTGACAATTCATTTTGTTTAGGAAGTCAATATTGGGCAAAAAATCCGCACACCCCTAATTATAAAGCCCAGTTTGGTGTATTGCTGGATATGGTTGGAGGCAAAAATGCGCAGTTCTATCAAGAAGCTTACTCTACAGACAAGGCAGGCTGGGTGGTTTCCCATGTTTGGGATTTGGCAGAAGAAACTGGCCAAGGTGCACGCTTTGTAAAATCGAAAATAGGAGGCATTACAGATGACCATGTATATGTTACCGAAGGCACTGGAATACCCATGATAGATATTATTCAATATAGCCCAAACAATGGTGGATTTGCCGATTATTGGCATACCCATGCAGACAATTTGGAGTCTTTGGATAAAGGTACCCTTCAATCTGTAGGTATTGTTGTAAGTGCCTTGGTTTTTAACCCTCCATTTGAAATTATTCAGCCATGATAGACATACTTGCAATTGGTGCCCACCCAGATGATGTAGAATTGGGTGCCGCAGGCACTTTGCTTAGGCAAATGCACCTTGGCAATTCCATAGCAATTTGCGACCTCACTGGAGGCGAGCTCGGAACCCGCGGCGACAAGCACACCAGGGCAATAGAAGCTGCAAATAGTTCAAAAATATTAGGCATAGAACACCGCATTAACCTAGAACTGAAAGATGGTTTTTTGGGTACTGATGAAGCCAGCTTGCTGAAGTTGGTTGCTGTTATTCGCCATTTTAAACCCAGAATAGTATTGGCCAATGCCATTTACGACCGCCATCCTGACCATGGGGAAGGGTCTAAGTTTGCCAGTAAAGCCTGTTTTTTATCGGGTTTGCGCA
>JADYZD010000123.1 GCA_020853295.1 Bacteroidia bacterium
CTTTAATTCATTTGCTAAACGAACAGGATAGAATAAAACTAATCGAAGACTGTTATAAACAACTTAAACCAAATGGATATATGGTTTTTGTAACTATCTCAAAAAGTGATTTTAGATTTGGACAAGGGACTGAAATTTCCAAAGACACTTTTGAACCTTGGAAAGGACTAAATTTATTTTTTTACGATTTAGATTCCATTAAAGTGGATTTTGAAAACTTCGACTTAATTGAAAACGAAGAAATTAATGAACCAGAAATAGACATTGAAGGAAAGCCAAAACAAAAATTCTGGTACATAATATGTCAAAAACAAAAATAGACAAAACTCCAGACACTAAAAGCGGCTTTGCAAAATCTGGGCTTAGCCGCTAATTTGAACATTTGGAATTCTAATGAACATTGTGCTAAATTTGAACATTAGCACTTCTAATCCCCGCCGCAGTAGAGCCCCAAAACGTTATAGGGCATTTTAAAAAACGACAAACACAAACAACATTAACGATGAAGAAATTAATTATACTTTCAATGATTGGCTTGATGTTGTCAAGTTGCAATTCTAACAAAAACGAACAAAATCAATTAAAGGTTCAAGCAGTATTGAACCAATACAAGGATTCTGTGCCAGACTTTGGCATTGTAGCTCTAATTGACAACGGAACTTTTTTGGACACGGCTTCTATTGGTTACTCGTTTGATAAAAATCGAATTTCCACAAAAAATAGGTTTTGCATGGGCAGTTGCACAAAAATGTATACAGCTGTAGCCATTCTTAAATTACAGGAAAAAGGACTTTTGAATATTAATGATAGTCTTTTTTATTATTTGCCAAAACATCCTTTTATTGATAGCACCATTACCATTAAACAACTCCTTAACCATACAAGTGGCATTGCTGATTTTTTAAATGGGGGATTAATGAATGAATCTATTCTCAATCCGTATGGCGATTTTTCTGACAAGGTGCTATTGGATAACATTGTTGGGGTAAGTTTTGAAAAAGGAACCCGCCACGAATATTGCAATACCAATTACTTGTTATTGGCTAAAATAATTGAAAAGGTAACAGATAAGTCTTGGGAAATGAACATACAAGAACTCATTCTCAACCCACTACAACTTAAAAACTCATTTACCTATTTTTCTAATTCAATCGACAACTTAGCACACCCGATTTTAGATGGCAAAGATTTTCATAGTACTCCCAAAATAGGAATTCATACCATCTCCGTAGGTTCTGGAGTTATTGTTAGTGATATTTTTGACCTAAATACATTCATGCGAGCTTTGCTCATAGACAAAACGCTGTTAAGCAAAAACAGTCTTGATTTAATGACTTCGTTGTATACCTATAAAACCACAAAATGGGGTTTGGGATTGGAAGAAGCCAATTACGGAAACAGAATCATTTTAGGCCATACGGGAAGGCAACTTAGCTATATTACCTATGCATTTGTTGACCCAAAGACAAAGGAGAGCATTATCGTAATGAACAACAATATGAATGACGAAATAGTGGACAAAGTATTTGAAAAATTATGCGGACAGAAATAAAAGCGCCTATAACAGCACTTACCTGCAGAGGCTTTTCATTGGTTACATCTAGTCTTGTGCTTCGAAATTCGGTACTTCGCCAAGCTGAAAACTGTAATGGGCCATTAAAAAACCGACAGTGAATCACATCGAAAAAATAAGGACAGACATTCTAAAAGACTTCAACGAAAAGACTTTTGAAAAAGGAGAATATGAAACCTTCTTTTCTACTTCAAAACAATTTCGTTTGGACGCAACTAATTTTTGGCTAAAAGAACCCAATTGGGACTTGACCAAAGTAGAAATTATCGACCAAGAAATAAACGAAAAAATATTTGACTTCTTTGTAAATGATAGTCGTTTTTTTTATGGTTGGGTAACAGTAAATAAAGTGGAATATTTAATCTGCTCGGAAGATGTTTTTGGTGGACAAACTGTTGTTGATTTGACAAATCGAAAAATGACTGGTTACTCACCAAATGAAGATGGTTTTATTTGGACGGATTTTCATTTATCACCAGACGGAAAGACTCTTGCAACGATTGGGTGTTATTGGGCTTGCCCTTATATTATTAAGTTATTTGACTTTACTGACCCAATGAATTTGCCTTTGACCGAAATAAAGGAAATTCAATTGTTGCAAAACAATGAAATCATAACTTCTTGGTTAAACAACGACACAATTCAATTAAGCCTATCCGAAGTAAAAACAGTTCGCGAAGATTTTGAGAACGGCTCACATAAATACACTGTAGTTGCAAATCCAGTTGGAGAGAGACGTGAGATTAAAATTAACAGCGCATAACAATTCATTTGCAATTGTTGGGATTTCATGTTCGGCAAACACATTTGTAGTTACAGAAAATTTGTATCTTCGAATAAGCTTTTGTGGTAAAACGCCATCTTCTCCAAGCCCGAAAACGTCAGGCTACAAGACCAAATCAGTATACTGAAACTGAATTATGAAAAAACTCAGAAAAATACTTTTAATTCTAATTTCCCTCGTTGGATTTTTAATGATTTGGCATTGGTTAGATGGTAAGGATTATTTTCAAGCCAACTACAAAGAACTTACAACGGAACAAGAATTAAAGTTTAAATGGAAAGACAGTGACAATGAAAACACACTGAAGGAAAGGTATAGAAAACATTTTTCTGATAGTGAATTTTCATTTCCAGGACAAAATGTTGCCAAAGTGAAACTCTTTGAGAATAAACCCATTTTAGGAATTCTTACAAGTAGAACATTGAAGAAAAATCACACTCAAGACTTTGTTGATTTTTGTAATGACACGACAAACTATGATTGGGGCGAGACTACTTGGCAAACCTCTGAAAGTGATTATTATTTCAAACTTTACAATGACAAAAACAAAGTAGTCGGAAAAATTTATTTCTGTCTTGACGATTGTGGAATGACTAGCTCAACACCATTTTGTCCTTCAATGAAGTTTGGTGGACTTTCTGAAAAAGGTCAAACCAAAATTGAAAAACTTATAAACGATAAAACGAATTGGGAATAGACGAACAATATAAAAGCTCGAACAGCTAACATGGTATTGCAAAAATGGGTTTTTGTACTAAATTGAACTGTAGTAATTTGAATCCCTCCCATCGCAAATCCCCAACCCATTTTGCCCCTTCGCAGTCTTTCCCATAACTTTGAAGCCCAGTGTTTTTTGTTGTCTCCAAAATACTCACCGTATTGCTTAGGCCCCTGTTTTGGGTGCTGCTGCTTGCTGCATGGGCATTTTTTGAGAAGAAACCCCTGCGCAAAAAGTGGTTGCTGGGCATCATCTTTTTTTTGGTTTTTGTGTGTTCCAACAAGGTGCTGGTGAATGAACTTGCAGTTTTATGGGAGCCAGGAACCAATAAGAAACAACATTTGCCCAAAGTGGCAGTGGTGCTGGGCGGATTTGCCAATTATGATGAGGACCGGAAAGAAGTGGTAATGACCGAGGCGGCTGAACGCTTGTACCGTGCCATAGAGCTGTATAGAAAGGGCAGCATCCAAACCATAGTCATTTCAGGCGGTGCAGCTGCAATTACAGGGAAGTTGCGCCCAGAAAGCATTTATGCGAAACAATATTTGCTGCAACAAGGTATAGATAGTGCTGCAATTGTCATAGATACCCTCTCTAAAAACACGTTTGAGAATGCACTACAAACCAAGCTGTTGCTGGATAAAATGAACCATAAAGGTGATGTATTGCTGATCACCACTGCCAGTCATATGCGAAGGGCCAAAGGTTGCTTTAAAAAAGCGGGAATAAACACCATTCCGCATTCAGTACAATTCTTTGGAGCTCCGGCAAGAGGTTATATCCTATCGGATTATTTTATTCCTTCTAGCGAGGCATTGCGCAAATTTGATGCACTCATGAAAGAATGGGTGGGATTTGTAGTTTACCGAATTACCGGCAAATGTTAAGCCTGGATTAAAATTCCAAATAAATAAACGGCAATGCACTTAATGCACTGATTTGGTAGGCAATAAAAATGACCATTGCCAATAAAATTGCCGAAAACATAAAATGGATTTTGCCAAAAAAAGCGTATATTTTTTGGTAAAAAGGGAAGAGTGTAAATTGCAACAACAATACCGCACACATGCCCACAAAAACCCAAGTATAAGATTGCAACCAAGCGGGAAATAATGCAGGATTAAAGCGGGTAAAAATCTTTTCTAACATTAAAAAACCGTCTTCAATAGAATGGGATTTGAAGAATATTCCACTAAAAGATAAAAACATAAATGTGAGAAAAATAGAAATGGGAAAATATATCCATTTTGGAATAAATGTTCTCCATTTATCGCGCATATTGCCACTGATCACATCCCATGAAAGGGCAATACCATGCAGCATGCCCCAAAAGGTATAGTGAGCCGCTGTACCATGCCAAAAACCACTAATAATAAATGTAATAAATACGGCCAAAACAGTACCAGTGATTTTCCATTTTCGCAGTAAAAATGACAAAGGGAAAAACAAATATTCATTCAACCATTTGCTCAAACTCATGTGCCACCTGCGCCAGTATTCTGTAATATTGGCCGAGATATATGGGAAATTAAAATTGGCAGCAATTTCAAAGCCCAATAACATGGATATCCCCACCATCATATCGGTATATCCACTAAAATCTGTGTATACCACCAATGCTTGTCCTATAGTGGCAATGAGGATTTCAAGCCCTGAGAAATATGCAGGACTATCAAATACCCGATTGACAAAATTGGAAGCAATGTAATTGCTGATGATATAATTTTTTACAATGCCAGAGGCAATAAGAAAAAATGCCGAAGAAATGGCGATGGAATTTCCTGAAAATGGGGCTTTTAATTGGGGTAAAAAATCACGCGAGGGCGAAATAGGCCCTGCCATAATTAAGGGGAAAAAACTTAAGTAGGTGAGGTAATGTATCAGCGATTTTTCGGGTTCTTCAATGATTTCTCTGTGCACGTCCAATACATATCCCATGCTGCGAAAAACGAAAAAACTAATGCCAATTACTGATGGCCAATATGGCAATTCTTTTAATTCAAACCAATCCCCAATATGCCTGAATAGCAGTATAAAACTGATGTTGATTCCAATGCTCAAATACAACCATATTTTCTTATACAGTTCATTTGGGGTTTTTGAAATATTTTGTGCAATAAAAAAGTCGGAAATGCCCAGCAATAGCAATATTACAATGCCTTTGCCGCTGAGAAAATAATAAAAAACCAAATTAAATAACAACAACAAAACCACCCTGTAATTGGCGTTTTTTACAGGTAGAGAATAGAAAAAATAAAAGACAATAAATCCTAAAATAAATATGGATGAATTGAATGCCATTTTATTTTACCCTTAATACTTGCCCTATTCTAATGTTGTTTGACCGAATGCCAGATAACCGCTTAATTTCATTCACAGTAGTGCGGTGTTTCTGTGCTATGCTGTACAAAGTTTCACCGCTGCGAACTTTATGGTACACCGGCGCTGGCTTTTTGGGCGTATTGGGCTTGGGAGTTACTTTGGGTGCATTGGGTGTGGTTACAGTGGGTGTAGTAGGTGTGGCAACCGCAGGATTGCTGAGCTTGGTGTATATTTTTAGTACTTGTCCTAGGTACAAATAGTTCGACCTCAATCGGTTCCACTGCCTGATTTGAGCCCCAGTAACATGGTAACTGTTGGCTATGGTCCAAATGGTTTGCCCGCTTCGCACTTTATGGTATACCCAACCATAAGTAACGGGGGTATCAATTTGTTTTTTGGTGGTATCAACTGGGGGATGGGTGAGGGAGTCGATATTGTGCACCCAACGGTTTGCCGTATCGTTCATTTGCAGCCAATCGTAGGTGCGCAAATAGGCTTCGGCAATCATTTGTCCCTTTTGTTTGTACCCAGCTGATGTAAGGTGTATAAAATCCTTGTTGGCCAAATTGTTGTTTCGCCAATTTACCATAGAATAACGACCCCCTGCAATCCAATACCAATCATAAAATGCGCATTGATGCTGCTTGCAAAAATTGGCAATAATATCTGATGCCATGCTGCAATCTGGAATGCTATACCCCCCGCGATAAATGTCTTGAGAATTGCTAAAAATAATGGTAACA
>JADYZD010000124.1 GCA_020853295.1 Bacteroidia bacterium
AAATGCTTTGCCTTCTAAGCCCAAATTGAAAGCAATTTTGCGGGCTTGGAAACCTTGAAGTCCCACAGCAGGGTCAATCCATTCTTTGTGTATTTTTTCTGGGTGGTTTTCGGCCACTTCTTCAATGTCCATTCCGCCTTCGGTGGTGTAAATAATTACATTTTCCTTTTTTTGGCGGTCGAGCAAAACACTCATATAAAATTCTTTGGGTTCAGATGCACCAGGATAGAAAACATCTTCAGCCACAAGCACTTTGCTTACCACTTTACCAGCAGCACCAGTTTGTATGGTTACCAAAGTACCACCCAGCATGTTTTTGGCAATTTCGGCAGCTTGTTCAGGGTTTTTTGCTACTTGAACACCCCTTTGCTCACTTCCATTTATTTTGCCTTTTCCGCGTCCACCAGCATGGATCTGTGCTTTAATCACACACCAGTCGCTGTTGAGTTCAGTTTTTACTTTGTTGGCAGCATCTTGCGCTTGCTCTGGAGTTTCGGCTACAAATCCATTTTGTACAGCTACACCGTACTTTTTTAAAATTTCTTTTGCCTGATATTCGTGAATGTTCATTGATATAGAATTCTATAATGAGGGCGCGAAAATAACTAACTTTGGCGGCTCTTAATAGACCTAACCGCAATTTTAACAATGATATCTTGCCAAAATATTCACAAAAGCTATGGAAAACTCCACGTACTCAAAGGAATTGACCTTTCTGTAAAGGCGGGAGAAATTGTTACCATTACGGGTGAAAGTGGTGCCGGAAAAAGTACTTTGCTGCATATTTTGGGTACTTTAGACCGCCCTGATGAAGGAGATTTGTTTTTTAATGACCAATCTTTGGCCCATTTGAGTAACAAAAAATTGTCCTCATTTAGAAATTCCAATATGGGATTTATTTTTCAGTTTCACCAATTGCTGCCCGAGTTTTCAGCAATTGAAAATGTGTGCATTCCCGCATGGATTGCAGGAAAAGGTAAAAAAGAAGCCAAAGCAGAGGCTTTGCGCTTGCTAGATTATCTTGGGTTGGACGATAGGGCCACCCATAAACCCAAACAATTGAGTGGGGGAGAACAACAAAGGGTAGCCGTGGCCCGGGCCTTGGTAAACAAACCATCTGTGGTTTTTGCTGATGAACCTTCGGGAAATTTGGATTCTAAAAATGCGGAAATGTTGCACCAGTATTTTGTAAAACTCCGCGATGATTTAAAACAAACATTTGTAATCGTTACCCACAATCCTGAACTGGCCGCCTTGGGAGATCGAAATATTAAACTTAAAGACGGCATGGTGGTGGGTTAATAAGAATAAAATTTCAAACCCAAACTTACCAAATAACTCTGGGGCAAAACAAATACCCCTTGCTCTGCGCGCTTCATGGGTGCACTAAAACTTAAAGTGGCAGCAGTGCAATCATCCATATTTACCCCAACAAATACTCCAGGTTCTATTGACAACCAATTGGTGTTGTTTTTCATATCTTGCCAATAAGCACTTGCATCGCCATGAAGTTTATCGGTATTTAGCTTTTGATTGAAATTGTAAGATCCAGAAAACCTTGCGGTTACTCCAAATTCAAAATTTTCGTAGTGAATTCCGCCTGCCATTTGGTAAGTGACTACCAATTCGCTGGATTCAATGCGGTTGATCTGTTCAAATGTATCGTAGTATTTGTAAGTGCTCAATCTTAAGCCCCCGGTGAGCAAACTTTGAGAAAAGAACAATTCACCTTCATTCCATTTGCCCACCCCAATTTCGGCGATATGTGTGCCCACTGTATTGTGGTTTAAATCCAAGGTGTCATAGTTGATTCCATAAGTATAACTGCCCACATATTGCCATTCATTTGCATCGAGATATTGAAAATTGGCATTAAAAGCCAATCTATCTGTGTTTCCAGCAAGTTGGCCTTGCAAAAACACCCTCGATTCGGTGCCGATTCCTGAGGCGATGGCCGGGCGCAGCAGGTACTGCTGCGCCCCCAATTTTTGCGACAGTTGCGCCACCAATAAACACAGTATCCATTTTACACTTTTCATGAGTTTGTATGTTTATAGGGGAAATTAATAGTTGGAATAAACTGAACTAGATGAAGCCTTGTAAGAGCTGTTAGCGACATACCTCTCACGGCCGTTCCAACCAAATGACAATCCGAAACGGGTACCGTATTTGCCCGGAACCACATACGCATTTACCGGTATGTTCATTCTGCCGCTTTTAAAGGTTTTGCCACAGCCAAATAGAAATCCAGTGCTTAAACTGGTTTCACCGCGACTGTCCAAACGCCTCTCAAAGCCCAATTCCGCTGTTGGAAATAGGGTAGCGTCTTTTTCCAAATACCATTTTCCATCAGGACCTGTAAAGCCCATGGCTGTTTTGGTAAATGTCATGGTGGGACCAAACGCAAATTCAAGTCCCGATTTGTTGCTCCTTAAACCATTTAAGAAGGTAAAGCTGGGAATAAACCTGCCTTGGTCCATGCCAGAAATATTGGGAATAAACTCAAACAAGGCTTGAAAATTTCCCTCATTCAAATACTGTTTTTCAAACTGGTAACCAAATTGAAACATAAAGGGGTAGCCACCAAATCCACCTTGGTTCTCTGGAGCTTTTAAAATTTCAGCATTCACGCCGGTAAAGTATCCCATGCCCATTCTTGGACCATCGGCGCGCAATTTTAATTGGTAAGGATTGTTGATGGTGTTGTCATAATCCGCCTTAGTGGTGAGTTTGCGTACCAAGTCGGCATCATTGGGCAAATTGAACATTTCATTAAAAGTTACCCGTATCATCATCAATTCATTGCCAGGGATATTCAAGAATTCTTTAATCGCAGTTTTTTCAAAAATGCCAGAATTCACATCAAGCAATCGCAATGTTACATGAACTTTATCGCCAATTTGCTGTATACTTCCAGTGAACATTTTTGCTACCTTTAGTTTGTTTCCAATATCCGTTAGGCATATTTTGGAAAAGCAGTTGCTCAATACTAAAGTGTCTCTTCTAGCAATAAATTCGATATCGTATTTGTCCATCACCTCAAATTCACCTACCCTTATCAACTCGTTGGTAATGTATTGTATGGCTTCAATTTGGCTGAGTTTGTAAGCACGGGTATCAAAATCCAATACCGCAATGCTGGGCTTGTTGCTGGCTTGTTGTGCAACACTTTTAACTGGATTGAGTATGGAAATACAAACCATTACAGTCATTTTCATTACCAGTTGTAGGCTCATTTTCTTTACTTGATTTTTCATATTTTTCGTATTTTGGTAATGCAAATTTGGACTTCAATCTGTTCCTGTTTTGGCAAGAAAAAGGCCTTCATAATTTGCAATTATGAATTGCTGCAACTTTTTTGATTTGAGCATTTTTAAATTCAACAATTCCCAAAATTTTGAAAAACCATGGTGTTGTTTTGGCAAAAAATCGTAATCTTTGAAAAGCGCTTTACGGATAATTGCAAATAATTATGGAAAATGAACATTTAGATAGGGTGTATCAAAAACAATTTATGGAGCTGCTGCGCAATACAGTGCCGAGCCACCTGCGGTTGGCCGACGAGTTGGGACAGCTATTAAATATTAGTGCCGACAGTGCGTATCGCAGAATTCGGAGTGAAACAGATATCAGCTTAACTGAAGCTGTGGCCATATGCCAGCATTTTGGCATTCCACTGGATAAGCTGTTGCCCGATACTTCTAATGCGGTAACTTTTGAAATCAATAGGTTTACCAATACGTTTGAGAGTTTTGAGTATTACCTCGACCATTTGTTAAAGGATTTGGAATGGATTACCCGCTTTGATGGTTGTGAGGTGTTTTACGCCGCCGAAGATTTGCCGGTATTTTACAATTTCTATTTTCCAAAATTGTCGCGCTTTAAAATGGCGTATTGGATGAAATCCATTCAAAATGTAACAGAATTGCAGGGCAAAAAAGTAGAAGATTTGATTGTACCCGAAGTCTGGATTGAGAAATCAAGCAAAATAGGAGAGTTGTTTTTAAAACTCAAAAGCACCGATTTGTGGCATGAGGATACCATAAAAAGTGTACTCAGTCAGGTGGCTTTTTACTGGGATGCGGGATTTTTTGCAGAGAAACAAACAGCCCTAGATGTGGTAACAGAGTTGGAACAACTTATAGATATGGTGAGCAAACAGGCTGAGGTGGGCAAGAAAATGGTGTATTCTAAAGGACAGTTTATTTCATCGGATTATGTGATGTACATCAGCGACCTGATGATTGGAAACAATTGTGTGCGCTTGCTTGCCGGTGAAAATGCCACCACTTATTTGGGGTACAATACCTTTAATTTTATGCATACTACTGGCGCTGTGTTTAACCAACAGGCTGAAATGTGGATGCAGAATCTGATTGCAAAATCTACACTGATTAGCCAGGTTGCAGAAAAGGCACGCAATCAGTTTTTTAAACAGAATTTACATTTATTGGCACAATTGCGCCAAAAAATAGAGGGCAATTGATGCTGGTTGCATGCAGCAAAATCCTACCGAAATATTAGAACAGTATTGGGGTTATAGCCATTTTAGGCCAGGTCAGGAATCTGTGGTACAGGATATCTTGAATGGTAAAGAAGTGCTGGCGCTTTTCCCAACCGGTGGTGGAAAGAGCATTTGTTTTCA
>JADYZD010000125.1 GCA_020853295.1 Bacteroidia bacterium
CCGGGACTTTTTTTTTATAAAACTCAATCCAATTTGCATTGTTACCTTTGCACTACCATAATGGGTAAGATTATTTTTAAATTTGAAGAAAAAGATAAGGCTGCAATTGAAGCTGAAATCTTTGAAGGCGAAAGCATATTGGATGTGGCCTTAGATAGCAATGTGCATTTGCACCACAATTGTGGGGCAGTATGTGGCTGCAGCACTTGTCATGTTTACATAGAACAGGGTGAAGACCTTATGCCTGAAATGAGTGATAGGGAAGAAGAATATGTAGATAGGGCCAGAAACCCCAAATACAACAGCCGTTTGGCTTGCCAATGCAAATTGCAAAACGATGGCGATGTTGTGGTAACCGTGCCCGACCAATCTGTTATTATTGGACACTAATTTTGAATTCATTTTTTAAAAAAATCAACCATGTTTGAACCACCCATATTTTGGAATGACCACGAAGACATAGCCATGAAGCTTTACGAAAAATTTGGCGATGAATTTGGTGAGTCTAAAATTTACAGGATTCGCTTTACAGAACTCTTAGAATGGGTGCTTGAACTGCCCAATTTTGAAGGAAAAAGAGAAGACTGTAATGAGGGCCATTTGGAAATGATACAGGCCAAATGGGTTTACGAATGGCGCGACAATCAAGAGTAAACCAAAGGGATGCAAGATAAAATTAAAACCCCTTGATTTTATTATTGCTATATTTGCACCCGCGTTAAACGTTCTATGATATCGAGGAGATTGGTGAGAATTAAAACCCTTCAGGGTTTGTACTCCTGGCAGCAGTCAGGTATTGAAACAGTATCTAAAGGCCAGTCTGTATTGGCAGAAACACTTTTAGTGCCATTTGAAGTTTATTTGTTTTTATTGGAATTTCCCATGCAGTTCAGGCAATTTTTAGAAAGTGCCCTAGAAGCAGAAAAAAGCAAATATTACCCCGACAAAAATCTGATTCATGACTGTGGTTTGTTGCAAAACAGCAATCTTGTAGACACCTTGTACAATGCTGCCTTAAACCACAAACGACAATTTTTTAAAAATGATTGGAACACCTCTGCAGAGCAGTTTGAACAATTGTTTCAAGAATTGCGAGAATTGGATTTTGTTAGGGATTACTTGGTATTTGACCAGCCCAGTTTGGAACAAGATAAATTGTTTTTAGAACAATTTTATGAGTATTTGGTAAACGGCAGTGAGTTGTTCTATGGCCTTATGGAAGAGCACTACAGCTGCTGGGATGAAGATGAGCCTTTGCTTTTGAAAGAAGTTAAACGCACCCTAAACACAGCGGCAAAAGATGGTTCTATAAAATTATCGCCCCGCCCATCGCGGACTGATGAGGATATTGAATTTGGAATAAAATTGTTTGGCTACGTAGGTGAAAACAGCTTAGAATATGAAAATATGATTGCTGATGTTACCGAAAACTGGGATCCAGGTAGAATTGCAATTTTGGATCTATTTGCCATAAAACTGGCTATTGCTGAGTACTTAAATTTCCCTGAAATTCCAGTAAAAGTAACCATTAACGAGTATTTGGATATTGTTAAAGACTATTCTACACCCGGAAGTTCCAGGTTTTTAAATGGAGTGCTAGACAAACTGCGCAAAAAACTCGAAGAAGATGGCACCATACAAAAAAAAGGCAGGGGTTTAAGAGACCGTTAATTTTATACCTTTGCACTATGAAAATGCGTACTATTTTATTCATCATACCATTTTTTGCATTGGCTTCCTGCAGCAATGCCAACAAAAAAATAGGTTCATCTGATATTGACAAAAATGGCAGCACGCCAGAAAACCCTGTGCCCGACAATGGACCTAAGGGCACCCCAGCATTTGAAACCACTTCTCATGAATTTGGAAAAATTATTGACGGGGAATTGGTACAACACAAATTTGTATTTAAAAACACCGGTAAAGGTGATTTGGTAATTGCCAAAGTACAGGCCCATTGCGGTTGCACTACACCTGAATGGACCAGAGACATTATTCCAGCGGGTGGAGAGGGTTTTGTAATGACCACTTTTAACTCCGCGGGTAAAGGCGGTAAAGAAGGGGTAAAACAAGAAAAAGGAGTTACTGTAGAGTTTTCCAATTCTACTGTTCAAACCATTGAGTTAAGCCTTAAATCCACCGTTTTTTCAGATAAATAATCATGCAATTTCAAACTATACTTCAAGCTGGCTCAAAAGGAGCTGGAATGGATTTTCTGCCACTAATATTGATCTTAGGGGTATTCTTCCTTTTCATCATCTTGCCCCAAATGCGCAAACAAAAAAAGGCAAAAGCCTACTTAACCATGCTTAAAAAAGGGGATTTCATTATTACCACTGGCGGCATACACGGAAAAATCGTTTCTATTGGTGAAACCCATATTGTGATTGAATTTGAAGAAGGCCGGGCTAAGGTTGAAAAAAATGCCATAAGCATGGAAATGACCATGGCCGCTTATAAGCCTAAAGAGGAAGTACCTGCTCCTTAATTCTATTAAATTGTGATGTTGCGCATAGGAATTACCGGCGGTATTGGAAGCGGTAAAACCACTGTGTGCGATATGTTTGCCCTAATGGAGGTGCCTGTATACAATGCAGATGCTGAAACTAAGGC
>JADYZD010000126.1 GCA_020853295.1 Bacteroidia bacterium
AAGGAGCAACAAAACGATTGTAAGGTACTGGTTTTAGAAAAAGAAAATAAAATTGCAGGGCACCAAACGGGCCACAATAGCGGCGTTATTCATTCTGGCCTGTATTACAAACCAGGGAGCTTGAAGGCAATCAATTGCATCAATGGGTACCACATGCTCATTGAATTTTGTAAGGAAAATAATGTGCCCTACGAATTGTGTGGCAAGGTAGTGGTGGCAATCAACCAAAATGAAATTGGACCACTAGAAACCCTTTACCAGCGCGGAATCGCTAATGGATTGTCGGGAATGCGCTATTTAAATGCAGAGGAAATTAAAAAATACGAACCCAATTGTACAGGTGTAAAAGGATTGTTTGTTCCCCAAACCGGCATTGTAGACTACAAAGTAGTGTGTGAAAAAATGGCGGAGAATTTTATACAATTGGGCGGAGAAATCTCTACGAATAAGAAAGTAACCGATGTAAAAGTTTTGGAAAATCAAACTACTGTGTTTTGTGGTTCAGAATCATTTGATGCTAGGCTGATGGTAAATTGCGCAGGTTTGTATTGTGATAAAATTGCTGCAATGGCTGGGCAAAATTTGGACGTAAGAATTGTGCCTTTTCGTGGAGAATATTATGCCATTAAACCAGAAAAAGCGCACTTGGTTAAGAATTTAATTTACCCTGTTCCAGATGCGAATTTTCCATTTTTAGGGGTGCATTTCACGCGCAGAATTTCAGGTGAAATTGAAGCAGGTCCGAATGCGGTGTTTGCTTTTAAACGCGAAGGGTATAAAAAAACGGATTTCAAATGGTCAGAATTTTGGGGCAGTTTGGCTTGGAAGGGATTTAGACAAGTGGCCATGAAATATTGGAAAACAGGATTGGGCGAATATTACCGCAGTTATTCAAAAAAGGCATTTACCAAGGCTTTACAACAATTGGTGCCTTCAATACAAATGGATGATTTGGAACCGGCTGGTTCTGGGGTGCGTGCGCAGGCTTGCAGCCATGATGGTGGATTGATCGATGATTTTTATATCAAAGAAGATGCTGGATGCGTGCATGTATTGAATGCCCCATCCCCAGCAGCAACGAGTTCACTTTCAATAGGCAAAACCATTAGCGAATTGGCATTGAAAAGGCTGGTATGACCCGAGGTCAGCTCATACAAATACTTCAAAAATTCATGCCAGCAGGTTCTTTGGAATATGCTGCAGATTTGCTAATTCGGCATCAGATTCAATTGCATATTAAGAAACCAAGGGCTACAAAATACGGAGATTACCGACCTCCACTGCCTGGAGAAAAACACAGAATTTCATTGAATAACGACCTCAATGAATATGCGTTTTTGGTGACCTTTCTTCATGAAGTGGCCCATTTGCTCAATTTTGAAAAATACGGTACAAAAGTATCACCCCATGGTTTGGAATGGAAACACCAATTTCAACGGGTAAGCATTCCGGTTTTTGAGGCCAATATTTTACCCGGTGATATTCGAAATTCTTTGGGCAAATATTTGGGAAATCCTGCTGCCAGCAGTTGTTCAGATCCACAATTGTTTAGAACCTTAAGAAAATACGACAACGAAAAACAAGTTTTGGTGGAGGAACTTCCTTTGAATACTATTTTTAGAATGAAAGACGGCAGGGAATTTATAAAACTTCAAAAAAACAGAACCCGATATACGTGTAAGGAATTGCGGTCGGGAAGGGTGTATCTAGTGCCTGGATTGGCTGCTTGTGAAATTGTTTTGGATAAATAATAGCAAAGTGCTTTTTATTTTTCTTCGTGGTATTCCATTTCGGTATTGATGTTCCAAATATTGTCTCGTGAATCAATTCCATTTACAATATTTTTAACAGCAGTAATTGCAGTGAGCATGCTGTGGTCTTGGTTGTTGTATTTGTGCATGCCATTGCGACCAATTAAAAATAAATTATCAAGGGTATCTGTAAATTTTCTTACGGTATCAAATTCTGAGTAAGCCCCAAAATATGCGGGATAGGTTTTAGGCACTTTTACCACCGTGCCATCCAAAACATCGTCCAAATCTACCCACCCGATTTTTACCAATTCTGAAATGGCAAAATCTAAAAATTCCTTATCTGACAATGCCCATAATGCATCATTCTCATTACAGAAATACTCCAGTCCCAGCCAAATGTTGTTTGGGTTTGCCACCATATAAGGACTCCAATTGTTAAAAATTTGCAACCTGCCAATTTTTACATCATTTTCTTGAATGTAAATCCAGTTGTCGGTAACAGGTGCTCCATCTTTATTGGTAACCAATAATTTCTTCACCAATAGGCCCACAGTTACAAAATCACGATACTCCAGATTCGTGGCAATTTCTTTCACCTTAATTGGAACATTCCCCTCCATACCCGTAATAAGGTCTTTCACTGGCATAGTAGAGAAATAATAGTTGCCCGAAAACCGGGTACTCACGCCGCTGGCACTTGCTTGAACACTGCTGATGCAGTTGTTGTTGATTTGAACAGAATCCACCCAGCAATTCAGGTGAATTTCGCCACCTTTTTCTTGAATTTGGCGGGCAACTTCTTCCCATAATTGTCCCGGACCTAGTTTGGGGTAGAGAAATTTCTCTATTAAACTGGTTTCTGTATTTTTTTGAGAAATAGAATTCGATTCTTTTTTGACTGAAAAACGCAAAGCATGGGCAATGGCTTTTGAAATGCTTACCCCTTTAATTCTCTGGGCGCCCCATTCAGCAGAAATTTCACTACATGGTTTGCCCCACACCTTTTCTGTATAGTCTTTAAAGAAGGTTTTGTATAATGTTTGACCAAAGCGGTTGATCAGAAAATCCTCGAGATTTTTTTCTTTTTGAATGGGAAAAAACTTTACCCAAATGTAGGAAAAAACGATGTTTATGGTTCTGAATATACCTAAATTGAGTAGGGTGGTAAGGTTTAATTTTATGGGGTAGGCAAATAGTTTTCGGAGGTAAAAAATGCGAGAAAGGCGGTTTCTTACCAGCATCACCAAATCTGTGGTTTCGGGATCTGCATTGGCACTGGAGGCATGGATATTGCGGCTTTTTTGACGGTAGGTGATGGCGATATCCTTTTCGGCATCTGGCAATTTCTGGATGGGAAAAAGTTCCAGCCACCAATTCATTACAGTGTCGGATTTGGAAAAGAATCGGTGACCGCCTATATCCATGCGGTTGCCTTTGTAGTTTACAGTTTTAGAAATGCCCCCGATATCGTTGCTGCTTTCTAAAATGATGGGTTTAATGTCGGTATTGCGCAGCAACTCTAAAGCGGCAGTAAGTCCTGCCGGTCCAGCCCCAATGATAATAGCGGTTTTCTGTGTCTCTTCCAAAGTGACAAAAATACAGCGAGAAGGCAATGGCTTGCAAATTCAACAGCGGGAATGACAAAAAAAATGCACATTCTGCGTTTTGGTATGGTGTAAAGGTTATTTTCGCATGGTTCAATGAGTTTTAAAAAATTATCCATAGTAATTCCGGCCTATAACGAAGGCAAAACCATTCACCTGATTTTGGACAAGGTAAAAGCGGTGCAATTGTTGGGTGGAATAGAAAAGGAAATCATCATCGTGAATGACAAATCGGGAGATGATACCGAAGAAGCGGTACAACGTTACATGGGCCAGAATACCGATATGAATATTCAGTACCATTGTCATAAAGTAAATATGGGCAAAGGTGCAGCACTACACACAGGTATTTCCTTAAGTACTGGCGAATACCTCATTATTCAGGATGCGGATTTGGAATATGACCCCAATGAGTATAATTTATTGTTGCAACCTGTTTTGGATGGATTTGCAGATGTGGTGTATGGCAGCCGTTTTTTGGGAGGCAATCCGCATAGAATTTTATTTTTTTGGCATTCTATTGGAAATAAATTTTTAACTTTTTTGTCGAACATGTTGTCCAATCTAAACCTAACAGATATGGAAACATGCTATAAATTGTTTCGCACGGATTTAATACAATCTTTAAAATTAAAAGAAAAGCGCTTTGGTTTTGAACCCGAGGTAACAGCAAAAATTGCAAGAATACCGAAGGTACGCATATATGAAGTGGGTATTAGTTACTACGGTCGTACATACGAAGAAGGCAAGAAAATTGGCTGGAAAGACGGATTCAGGGCCATATATTGCATATTAAAATACAATATTTTTCGTAAGAAGTAATACAATTATTTTGGTCCTTAGAATATTAAATAATTCTGAGAAATATATTTAATAACAATAATTATAGCTGTTATTTTTTTGCAGTTATCAATATATACGGCGAGAATTGTTTGGAGTCGATGGGCAATATTTTTGAAACAACTTTGCCCACAAACCATACCGCTTTTTTGAGCAGTCTTACCCAAGTTGGTTTTTGGTTTTCGCGTTCCAGCCAAACACCAAATTTTCCAAACCAGGAAACTTGAATGTCTTTCAATTGCAACTCTGTACACACGCTGCGCAGCATATTTACATCCATGCTTTTAATGTTGTGCTTGTCGTAATTTTCCCTATCAAAATTGCGCTGAAACCAGCCATTTAATCCCCGAAAATTGGGCAAAAAGATAACCAGTTTGGAGCCGGGTTTCATATAATCCAAATGCAGGGAAATGATTTTTTTGGTGTCTTCGAAATGTTCAATTAATCCTATTGAAAAAGTAAGATCGTATTGGGTTTGAGGTTGGTAATTGAAAATATCTGCTTCTATGATTTTTAAATCATCAGGATTTAATTGGTTGGTGGCCAGTACATCCTTAAGTAAGTCTTGATGGATGACATAATCTACCAAGGTAGTATCTAGTTGGTATTTGCGCCTAAGATATATGGAGAAGGTGCCCGGAAAACCGCCCAATTCGCAACTGCTTTTAATGTTTGATTGGCCAATGGCATTTTGAAAAACACCTGAGAACAGGTTTTGAGCAGGTACAACAGTATTTACCTCATCGCGGTGCGATTCCCAGTATGCAATCCAAAATTCACGGTCGGTTAAAAACATAGACGGCAAATATAAGCAGTGAAAATTTATTGTGATTTAAATGTGCTCCAGCTTACTTTGGTCCATTGACTTTTATTGCCAGCAAGCCACAAATATTTTTTAGAAGCCGCACAAACGTTATAGCCTGCAAGCGTGCTGCGGTTCCAACTCAAACCATTGTTGTAGGAATAATCTGTACCATTTGAACCTGTGCACACCCATATTTTTAAATGGTGATGGTATACCACACCACTTCTATAACCTGTTACTGAGTTTGGGCTACATGCCCAAGTTTGACCATAGTTATTTGAAAAACAAGCAGCACTGTCTCCATCATTGGGTTTGTAAAATGAACCGCCTACCGCCATAATTCCACCTTTATTATTTTGAAAAACAGCATAGGCGCCCCCGGCTTTTTGGGATTTGAAGGGCAAAGTCCGAAATGCAGTAAATACCAAGTACATGGGACTATCAGATGGATTGGCATGTTTTGCAGGATTTTTATGTGTGATTTTTCCTTGAAAAAAATAGGCGGTGTCTGCAGTAACCGGAATGGCGATAAAAGTGTTTTTAGCAACCCACTGTACATTGGCGCCACTGCCTGCGAAAAAGCTAAAGGAATCGCGTTTTTTTTCTTTTAACGTAGCCATGTGCCAAAAAACTTCGCGGTTGTTGGAATAATGGGTGCTGAATGTGAACGGGGTTATTTTTTTATTAAAATACACCAGATAGGGATTGTTATCCGAAATCCCATCACCAACAAGAATGATTTTAGAACCTTGCACATCTATGGCATCGAAAAAACTACCAGGTGTATAATCATGATAAATGATTTTCCAAGATTTGCCTCTATCATAGGTTTCGAGCAATACGCTGCTATCGCCAGCACTCATAACAACCGCGTGTTTTTCGTCCCAAGCATGGATATCTCTAAAGTCTTTTTGTGAATAGCCAGTGGGGTTAAGGGTGTCCCAAGAAGCACCAGAATTGGTGGTGCGCAGAATGGTGCCTTTGGTGCCACCCATCCAAACCACATTGTCATTAACAACGGAAAGGCCTCTGTAATGCTGAGCTACAGATAGGCTGGAGCACAAACTGATGAAAAGGAAAAGGGCAATACGCATAGGGCAATTTTAATGCGAAATTGGGGGAAAATGCAGAAAACAGCACAATTAACTTGGATTTTGGGCTTTTTATGCTTAATTCGAATAGAACAAAACTGCGCTTTATGAAAATACAAATTACAAAAATTCTTGTGGGTTATGACCACTCCCCAGCTTCCGAAATTGCCTTAAGTAAAAGTATGGAATTGGCCGTAAAATTTGGTGCAGAAGTGCACATGGTGTATGTAGAAAGTGCAGGGCACTGGATGGATTGGGATGCAGCACATGCGCATTTAAATGAAATGCGTGAAAAGTATCAGGTAGTTATTCATATCCACCACCAAAAAGGAAGGGCATATAAAGAAATTGTACATGTAGAAAAGGCCATAGGCGCAGACCTCATTATAATCGGTTCGCACAGCCATGCAGGAGCCATGCCTTTTTTAATTGGAAGTACGGCGTTTCGAATTGTAAGTGGCAGCAGTTGTCCTGTAATTACCGTGCAAGAAACTGCCAAAGATTTGGATTTTTCCAACTTAATAGTGCCTTTGGTAGATTCGCCTGAAAGCCGACAAAAGTTGGCAGTTGCTTTGGGCCTTGCAGAGAAGTTCGACAGCACAGTGCACATAGTATGTTTAAGTAAAGCCACAGATGCTGAAACGGAACACCACTTAATGGTGTATTGCAAACAGGCTGTAGAATTGTGCAAAACGCGAAACGTAAAATACACGTATGAAGTGTGCATGGGAGTAAATGTTTCAAATAAAGTGATTGAATTTGCCAAGGAGCACCAAGGTGGATTGATTTTGATGATGACGGAAACAGAATCCGCTGGGATGTTTATGGGAACAGTTGCGCAGCAATTGATTAACCATTCTCCCATACCTGTAATGGCGATTCACAATAAGCATGTAGAGGGAACGGGGAACTCTGGTTATTAAAACTGGGAGTTGTGCAAAAAACAGTTGTTAAAATATGGCCGTAATTTACCAAATTGCGGATGTTTTCAGGTATGGTAAAAACGGTACAGGATTATATCAATTCAGGAGAGACTCCCGAAATATTATTTTGGGTGGGATGTGCAGGCAGTTTTGACGAAAGGGCCCAGCGTGTGAGCCGTGCGTTTTCGCAAATATTGGACAAGGCAAATGTAAAATATGCCATTTTGGGAACCGAGGAGGGCTGTACCGGAGATCCGGCAAAACGGGCTGGGAATGAATTCCTATTTCAGATGCAGGCCATGCAAAACATTGAGGTACTTAATGGGTATGGCATACAGCGCATTGTTACCGCTTGTCCCCATTGTTTTAATACCTTAAAAAATGAATACCCCTCATTGGGTGGCAAATATGATGTGGTGCACCATACCCAGTTTATCAATGAATTGCTGGATGCTGGTAAATTGGCCATAGAAGGCGGGGTATTTAAAGGCCGCAAAATTACCTACCACGATAGTTGTTATTTGGGCAGGGCAAATGGGGTATATGAAGCACCGCGCATGGTAATGGAAAGGCTGGATGCTGACCTTGTAGAAATGAAACGCTGCCGCACCAATGGTTTGTGTTGTGGTGCAGGAGGTGCCCAAATGTTTAAAGAAGCAGAGTCGGGTGAGAAAGAAATAAATGTAGAAAGAACAGAAGAAGCACTTGCTACTGGGGCCGAGGTTGTAGTGGTGAATTGCCCATTTTGCATGACCATGATGCGCGATGGCACCAAGCATTTTGGCAAAGAAAACGAAGTAAAAGTTTTGGATATTTCAGAAATCATATTGGAGAACAATCCAGAATGAGTATCTCCAGTTTACCAGACAGTTCAAGGGTTTGGGTGTTTTTGGCAAATAGGATTTTGGCGCCAAATGAGTCAATGGATTTACAAAAAATCATGGAAGATTTTGTGGGAAAATGGCAAACCCATGGGGCAGATTTAACGGCAGGATATGAGGTTTTTGGAAATGCCGCTTTAATTGTAGCAGTGGATGAAAGCAAAACCCCGCCCAGTGGTTGTAGTATCGATAAAGTATTTCGATTGTTACAGGATTTTGGTGCAGAAAAAAGCGTGGATTTTTTAAGCAGGACTTTGGTGGGAAAGCTGGTGGAAAATACAGTAACTATTTTTACCAAGCAAGAAGCTGTGGAAGCGTTTAACAGCGGCGAATTGAAAGATAATACTTTGGTAATTGATACCCTTGTGGCCGATTTGGCAGCATATAAAAATAACTTTAAAATTGCTTTTAAAAACCATTGGTTGGGCAAACAATTAATTGTAAAAAACACTGCATGAAAGACCGCCGTATTTTTACATTAATTCTCACCATTTTTATAGATTTAATTGGATTTGGAATTGTAATTCCCATTTTACCGATACTCACAAAAACCATTGCTTCAAGGTCGGGCTTTTTTTTAGGTCCGGATATGGCGATTGGCTTTGTTGTTTTTTGTTTTGCAATCATGCAGTTTGTTTTTTCTCCATTATGGGGCTCTGTGAGTGACCGAATTGGGAGGAGGCCTGTGATATTGGGGAGTATACTTGTAACGGCCTTGGGATATTTTCTGTTGGGGTTCGGGCAATCACTTTGGATATTGTTTATTGCAAGAATTATTTCGGGAATAGGCAGTGCCAATATATCTGCTGCGCAAGCTTATATCGCTGACATTACACCACCACATGAACGTGCAAAAAAAATGGGTCTTATAGGCGCCGCATTTGGTTTTGGCTTGGTGATTGGCCCGCCATTGGGCGGGTGGATTTTTCAAATTGGCAAACACATATTGGAGGTGGGAATTCCAGCAATTGAAAATGGAAAGACCATTTTCCCTGATGGCGGCCTGCGCTTGGTGGGCTTTTTTACTGCGGGTTTGTGTTTGGTGAATTTTGTAATGGCCTATTTTACATTAACTGAAAGTTTGGATGTGAAAAATGCGGATAAGCGGAAGTTTGGGCAATCATTTAAAGGCCTGGTAACAGTTTGGAAAGTGCCGGTTTTGAGTGAATTGTTTATGATTAATTTTATTTACATCGCGGCATTTATGATGATGCAGATTATTTCTTCAGTTTTATGGAAGGAAAAATATGGAATTAGTGAATCTGCTATTG
>JADYZD010000127.1 GCA_020853295.1 Bacteroidia bacterium
CGCCGTACCAAATGGTGCCAGTTTTGTATGCTATAATTCCAAAAATAATTCCCATCATAAATATTCCTGGAAATTCATAAAAAGAAAAATGCAGAACGGTAAAAACCAGGGCTTGAAGAACAATTGGGGTCCATTTTCTAATGGCAATATTTTTAAAAATATTGAGCAAAATACCCCTGAACATCATTTCTTCAAACAATGCAGGTAGCAATCCTATAGCCAGTATGCACAAAATTAATTCTGGCAAGCTGTGCATATCCAAAATAGTGTTTATTTGTTCTGTTCGGGCATTGTTGAATTTTTCAGCCAAAAATTGAACACTTTGTGGCCATTGAATATGGTGCATTACCTGTGTGAGGTACTCTACCAGTGGAATGCATAAACCAACAATGAGCACGGAAAGGAAAACCAACTGGCTTTTTGGTTTTATTTTTAAGCCACCTTCAACCAGCAGACCTGTTCTGTTTATAATTCCAAATAGGAGTGCAGGTAAAAACATGTATCCAGTGAAACTCACAATATTGGTGTATCGAGCTATGTTAATGGCAAGGGCAGTGCCATCCGGTTCCGATAAAATATTTTGAACATCTGCAATAGGCAAGTTGTAATAAAGTCCTGCAGTAAACAAGGCAAGAAAATAGAACACCAATTGAAATAGGAATAGAAAAATCAAAACAAAAGCAAGCCCCCAAGGATTGTAAAAGCTGCCTTGGTGAATTCCCAGTGGCTGTTTGTGTTGAATATCGTAATTTTGCAAAGCAGTAAATCTGCAGCAAAGTTGGTAAAAATAGCTGATATAGACTTAGGAGATTTTCCATTATTGCTTGCACCTATGGAAGATGTGAGTGATCCTCCATTTAGAAAGGTGTGCAAAGAACACGGTGCAGACCTTATGTTTACGGAGTTTATCAGCAGCGAAGGGTTGATTAGGGATGCTATAAAAAGCCGACAAAAGTTGGATATTTTCGATTACGAACGGCCGATTGGGATTCAAATTTTTGGAGGAGATGAGGATGCCATGGGTATGGCAGCAGCCATTGTAGACGCAACAAACCCTGATATTGTGGACATTAATTATGGCTGTCCAGTAAAAAAAGTGGTGTGCAAAGGTGCTGGTGCTGGGGTACTTAAAGATGTGGATTTAATGGTAAGGCTTACGCAAGCAGTGGTTAAAAGAACAAATAAGCCGGTTACTGTTAAAACCAGATTGGGTTGGGATGAATCATCTAAAAACATCATGGAAGTGGCAGAGAGGTTGCAAGATGTGGGTATAAAGGCACTGAGTATACATGGCAGGACCAGGGCCCAGCTGTATAAAGGTGAGGCAGATTGGACCCTCATTGCTGCTGTGAAGAACAACCCCAGAATTCACATTCCCATTTTTGGAAACGGAGATATTGACAGTCCTCAAAAAGCAGTGGAGTATAAAAATAGGTACGGGGTTGATGGAATTATGATTGGCAGGGCCAGTATAGGATATCCATGGATTTTTCGGGAAATCAAACATTTTATGGCCACGGGAAAGGAGCTTGCAGCGCCTGATTTTAATGAAAGGTTACAAACCTGCAGGGTGCATCTAGAAAGCAGCATTGATTGGAAAGGCGAAAAATTGGGCATAGTGGAAATGCGCAGGCACTATACCCATTATTTTAAGGGTTTGCAAGACTTTAAACCATTCAGAACCCGCTTGGTGCAAGCCTTAGAAAAAGATGAATTGTTTCGGGTTTTTGAAGAAATGGCTTTGCATTATCAAGAACTCACAGTTTAATTTGGTACGATTCTTTCTTGTATATGCACACAATAACACTTCAATTGAATCGGCTTTCTAACACTTTTCGCACCTATTGGCACGTTTTTTTCTTGGCAGCAATTCTGTGTATGCCTGCTGGTTTGCGTGCACAAGACACCATTATAAATGTGGATTTAACACCCAAATGGGATTCCGGATCAAAGTGCAGTTTTATTTGTACCAATATTGATAAGGCTGGTAATCCGCGGAATTCATCAACAATTACATCAACGCATAGAATTGAGCTTGAAGTTGTAAAAACAACAGACACTGGCATTTTTTTTCAGGCGCTGTTTCACCAACTGAAAACCGACTCTGCAGCATCATTTGAAGAACACTTTGTTGCTGATATTCTAGATAGTTTGCTATTGCAGTACCTCACAGATGAGAAAGGAAATTTGAAGCGTTTGTTAAACGTAGAAGATTTAAAGTTTCAACTGTTTGCTAAGTATGAATATGAATGTAAGAAGTACATTTCAAATCCAAAGTTGTATTCTGAACTTAGAGAGATGAAGCCATTTTTCAGTTCAGATGAAATTATTTTGCAGTCGACAGAAGAAATTCCTCTGATACACCAGTTCTATGGTAAAACATATAGGATGGTCCCAGATACGGTGTATTATGAAAATACCTTATTTGCCAATCCTTATGGGGATACTGTTTTCCCAGCGGTTTCAGGGGTTAAGTTGGTGAATATTTCAAAAAGTGGTTACGCCGAATTTGAGCAAAATATACAGTTGGATACAATAGTAGGCAGGGATATTATTCTGCAAACACTTTCTCAATTGTTTATCGATATGGGTTATGCAGTTCCCGATAGTTCAACATTGATGGGTTTGCTGCACATGAGTGAAGAATTATCAGCCAGTTATGATGTAAAGCATGATGGGTATTGGCCGGTTAACTTGAAGCACATAAGAAGGAAAGGTTTTGGCCCATCCATGAATTTAAATGAACTCATTATAAATAGGGTGCCATAAATTCCAACTGTGGTTATTACATCTTAGAGTTTTTATCTTTGCAGCAAAATTCATAACCACCCATTTCCATGTTATTGCACAACAGAGTGAATCGGGAGGAGTTGAAAAGTAGAATGCTGGCCGATCCGCGCCCCTATACTACCATCTCCTTCTACAAGTACCATCCCATTGCCAATGTAAAGTTGTTTCGCGACCATTTGTATCTGCTGCTCACATCATTAGAGGTGGTAGGCCGGATTTATGTGGCATCAGAAGGTATCAATGCACAGATTGCCTTGCCCCAGTCCAGGGTGTCAGAGTTTAGAGACAAGTTAAATGAAATAGAATTTCTTAAAGGCATCAGGTTAAATATTGCTATAGAGGAAAGCGATAAATCCTTTTATAAGTTGGATTTAAAAATTAGGGACAAAATAGTTGCAGATGGTATCGAAGATGCCACATTTAATCCTTCCAATACCGGTCATTATTTAAACGCAGAAGCTTGGAATGAATTTATGGCCAAGCCTGACACCGTAGTTATCGATATGCGCAATCACTATGAAAGTGAAGTGGGCAGGTTTGAAAATGCCCGATGTCCAGATGTAGATACTTTCAAGGAAGAATTGGCCGAAGTAATAGAGGAGTTTA
>JADYZD010000128.1 GCA_020853295.1 Bacteroidia bacterium
AACAATTTCCTTAATATTCTGAATATTTACGATAAGACTGCGATTCAGCAATGCAAAGTTCTTTTTATTCTCCAGCAAATCCCGGTAATAGCCCAGTGCTTTGCTGCTGCTAATTTTTCGGTCACCAGTAATAAAAATATTGGTATAAGCACCATCTGCTGTAAAATACAGAATATTGTCTAGCTCCAATAAATACGCTTTATCGTGTCGGTTTACAATTATTCTATCAAAAGTAATAATGCTGTTTAAGGCATTTTCATGTTCCAAATGGTGTTTAAAATGGGCCACAATTTGGTTAAGCGCTTGTATTTCAACAGGTTTTACAATAAAATCCAAAATCCCCTTATGCATTGCTGGCACTGCTTGTTTTTCATTTTTGCTGATAACGATGGTGCGGTCAGCAAATTTTTCAGGTACCAAGTGCAAAATATCTTTTTTAGGGTCTTTTGGAAAATCAATATCCATAATTACCAAATCCAAATTTAGGTGGTAAATTAGATCCAATGTTTCTTCAGGATTATCCATATTGGCAATCACTACAATTTCTTTAAAATGGGTTTTAATAAGGTCGTTCACCTGTTTTGAAACTTCGGCATCTACACCGATATAAGCAGCTTGAATGGGCATATGATTTTTTCAAATATAGCTTAAATGTTAAAATAATATCAACCAGCAATTTCAACTAAAATCTTCACTGCCTTATACAGACCCGTTTTGAAATGCTTATTTTTACCCCGAATATGTCTGAGAAGAAACTTTTCCTTTTGGATGGCATGGCCCTTATTTATCGGTCTTACTTTGCCTTTCAACAAAATCCCCGCATTACCTCTTTTGGCTTAAATGCAAGTGCCATGTTTGGTTTTACAAATACCTTGCTCGATGTTTTGAACAAACAAAAGCCTACTCATATTGCAGTAGTATTCGATACACCGGCACCTACACAGCGGCATATAGATTTTGAGGCTTACAAAGCCCACCGCGAGGAAATGCCAGAAGATTTAAAAAGAAGCCTGCCTTACATCGACAGAATTATTGAGGGATTTAGCATACCTGTTATCAAAATGGATGGTTACGAGGCCGACGATGTAATTGGTACATTAGCTTTACAAGCCGGCGCATTGGGTTTTGAGGTATTTATGATGACGCCAGACAAGGATTACGGGCAATTGGTGCGCGAAAATGTATATATCTATAAACCTGGAAGGTTAGGAAACCCCGACGAAGTTCTTGGTGTTCCTGAAATTCTTAAGAAATGGGAAGTGGAAAGTGTAGATCAGGTTATTGATATCCTAGGGCTTTGGGGTGATGCGGTAGACAATATTCCTGGCGTGCCAGGTGTGGGTGAAAAAACTGCCAAAAAATTAATTGCTGAGTACGGAAGTATTGAAAACATTCTGGAACACACCCACGAACTCAAAGGCAAAATGAAAGAGAAGTTTGAAGAAAACAAGGAGCAAGCGATTATGAGTAAAAAGCTGGCCACCATTATTGTAGATGTGCCAGTTGAATTGCACCCAGATGAACTTATCGTTAAAGAAAAAGATGCTGAAAAGCTTACTGAAGTTTTTAAAGAGCTCGAGTTTAGAACCATTACCAAACGGGTTTTTGGAGAAACTAACGAAAAACCGGTACAAGCATCATTATTTGACTTGCCTTCTGCACCAGCTCAGCCAGCATACGAGCCTGAGGCCAGGGAATTTAAAACCATTACAAACACCCCTCATCAATACAAAGCTGCGGTTACTGATGCTGAAATTGAGCAACTGATGCAAGAACTAGAAACTGCTTCAGAATTTTGCTTCGATACTGAAACCACAGGCTTGGTGGCATTTGATACCGATTTGGTAGGCATGTCATTTAGCACAAAACCCGGAGAAGCCTGGTATGTGCCTTGTGCCGCTGGATTTGAGGAAGCTCAAAAAACAGCACAAAAATTCGCCAAAATCTTTGCATCTGATAAATTGAAAATTGCCCAAAATTTAAAATATGACCTTCAGGTTTTAGGGAGATATGGCGTACAAATTGCCCCTCCTTATTTTGATACCATGTTAGCCCATTATTTGGTTGAGCCAGACATGAGGCATAATATGGACGCACTTAGCGAAGCATATTTAAACTACAAACCAGTGAGTATTGAAGAACTTATTGGCAAAAAAGGCAAAGGGCAGTCAAGCATGGCAGATGTTGCGCTTGAACAAATTACCGACTATGCTGCGGAGGATGCAGATATTACCCTTCAACTTAAACATAAGATGCAAGTAGAATTGTCTAACAGACAAGTAGAAAGCGTTTTCAATAAAATAGAAATACCCTTGGTGCCCGTGTTATGTTCCATGGAAAAAGAAGGCATTCGAATAGACTCTGGCTTTTTAGCCAACTATAGCACTGAGTTGGCTAGCATTAGCGAAGGGATCCAAAAAGAAATTTACAAATTGGCCGGTGGTGAATTTAACATTTCATCGCCCCAGCAAGTGGGCAAAATTTTGTTTGACCATTTAAAACTGGTAGATAAACCCAAGAAAACCAAAACAGGGCAATACCAAACGGATGAAGAAACGCTTACTGAATTATCTGCTGAGCATGAAATCGTTCAAAAAATATTGGATTACCGCCAAATTCAAAAACTCAAGGGCACTTATGTAGATGCTTTGCCAGAATTGGTGAATGTAAATTCGGGCAGGGTGCATACTAGTTTTAACCAAGCCGTAGCTGCTACTGGAAGGCTGAGCAGCAACAACCCAAATTTACAGAACATCCCTATTCGCACAGAGAGGGGACAAGAAGTGCGCAGGGCATTTATTGCTAGGGATGAAAACCATGTGCTGCTGAGTGCGGATTACAGTCAAATTGAATTGCGGGTAATTGCCCATGTTAGCCAAGACGAAGGCATGATGGATGCATTTAACAACGGTCTCGACATTCACACAGCCACAGCTGCCCGGGTTTGGGGAGTGGCTTTAGAACAGGTAGATAAAGAAATGCGCCGCAAAGCCAAAACGGTAAATTTTGGAATTATTTATGGCATTTCTGCTTTTGGATTAAGCCAAAGAATTGGCATCCCTCGCGGTGAAGCCAAAGAAATCATCGACAACTATTTTGCCAAATTTCCAGGCATTAAAGACTATATGGATACCACCCAAGAATTTGCCAGACAGCATGGCTTTGTAGAAACCATAATGGGCAGAAGGCGGTATATTCGGGATATCAACAGCAAAAATGCTACAGTAAGGGGATTTGCTGAAAGAAACGCCATTAATGCGCCCATTCAAGGCAGCGCTGCCGATATGATTAAGATGGCCATGATTGATATTTACAACTGGCTACAATCCACTGATTATAAAACCAAAATGATATTACAGGTGCATGATGAATTGCTTTTTGATGTGCCAAAAAATGAAATTGAATTGGTGAAGCCCCAGATTATTTCACTCATGTCAAACGCAATGAAATTGCGGGTTCCTGTGTTAGTAGAAGCCGGTTTTGGCAACAATTGGCTTGAAGCGCATTAATATTATTGGATTTCTAATATACGTACCCTACATTTGACCCGCAATAGATTAAATAAAATGAAAAAGATCAACATCATTCTTGGAATTGCTACTTTGGCTTTCATGGCTTCTTGTGGCAATGCTACTGAATCAAAAACTGAAGATTCAGCTGCACCAACTACTACTGAAACTCCTGCACCAGCAACAGAAACTCCTGCTGCTACTGAAACCCCTGCTACAACTGAAACTCCTGCTGAAGGAACTCCATCAGTTGAAGTAAACAAAGATGGCGCCTCTATGAAAACTGATAAAGGCTCTGTTGAAGTTAGCAAAGACGGTATCAAAGCAAGCAAGTAATTGCTGAAAGGATTAAATGTTTTAAGGCTGGGTTTCACCCGGCCTTTTTTTATGGTTATTTAAAACGCAATGGTTTTGGCCTCCACATTTTCTGCCCTCAACCTCCATTCCATCGGCCATAAATTGTTCCATTGCATATTGATTCCATTTAAAAAACCCATCTTCATTTGGTTCCACTCCACCAAATGTATCCCTTTTTCAGAAGCAGGATTGCTCATAGATTGGCGATTTAGAAATTTTATTATCTGTTTATCATCTAAATTCACAATAGGGAATGGCAAGTCCAATTTCCCTATTAGTGCCATACTACTCTCAGGCTTAAATACAGTGTTGTGTCGCTTTTCAAAAATATTGCCTACCAAGGTTCCAGGGGCATATAACATGGGCAAAGACAACAGCAGTTTTTCTACTTGCGAAAAATCTGAATTTCTGAATACATATACTTCACTGCCCCTTTCGTAAAAAATAAAATCTTGTACTTCCGGAAACAGATTGCTTATTTTAAATGGAGATTTTTGGGGCCTTTTTTTAGGCATTTTTTCCGCAGAAAACTCCCCTTTTTTTTGAATTACCGCAAAGAAAAAACCCTCTCCAGGTGTGCGGTGTGGCATCATTCTGTACATACCATCTTCAGCAGAAAATATGTTCCATTTTTCGGGAATATTTTGTGATACAACAACCCCATCCAATTCTGTACATATGCGATGAATATTGTCCTCATTTTCCAATTTATTGTAGGTGCAAGTGCTGTATAATAAATAGCCACCAGGTTTTATACTGGGCCAAATATCGTGTGCGATTCTCAATTGCCTGGCACTGCATAGCTCCACATTGTTATAACTCCACTCATCTGCTGCATGGCTATCTTTTCTAAACATACCCTCTCCACTGCAAGGCATATCGGCCAGCACCAAATCAAACAAACCTAAATATTGGCCAAAATTTCTGGCATCCGATCGGGTAATGATATGGTTTGCACCTCCCCATTTACACAAATTTTCATGCAAAATAGGGGTTCGGCTTTGTATCACTTCATTGGCTACCAATACATCACTTTCTCTAAGTACAGAGGCCATATGCGTACTTTTCCCTCCCGGTGCAGCGCACAAATCCAAAACATGGGCTTTGGCGGGCATATGTTGCAACAATTCATTCACTACCCATCCCACAATAGTACTTGATGCCTCTTGAACATAGTATGCACCCGCATGAAAAGCAGGATCTGCTGCAAAAAAGGGGCGTTCTTTTAGAATGTATGCATCTCCAGCCCAAGGTATTTCTTGTTTCACCAAGTTTGGGTCAATTTGAACATTTTTTAGTGGATTTACCCTTATGCAAGTTTCACTCGAATCCTCTAAAGATTGCAACAAACCATTGGCTTCCATTTCAGGAACTGCTTTGTATAATAACGTTGCAAATTCTTTTGGCCATATTGTAACTGCAAAGAAAGGGCTTTACTGCTTTTCTTGCACCTATGATTCATGACACAAAAAAGCGGGTGAATTCCCGCTTTTTTGTGCTTCCATTATTTTATAAATATTCAATCAATTTTTGGTAGAATCTTTTTCGTTTTCAGCGGGCATTTCAGCAGGTGCTGCAGCCGGCGCCGATTCAACTATGCGTTTGATATTAGCCAAGCCCGCTTCATAATCCGGACCTACCATTTTTTCCATATTAAAAATCAAACTCATTATGCGGCCCATAAACCCATTTTCACCAAACATTTTCCAGGTAACAAAGGTACCCCCGGCCGAATCTTTGAGCTCAAATGAAGTCTTTGATTTCATTCCCCAATCTTCAAATTCTAAGCTTGATAAACGGTATTCATATGGTTTGCTTTCCAAAATGGTTTGCACCCCATTGCCTTGGGTTTTGCTTTTCCAGGTATACTTAGAGCCCACTTCTCCTGGAGTGCCTTCAATGGTTTTGGTCATGGCAGAATCCTTGGCTTCCCAAGGTGACCAATTGCCAAAATTTTCCCATTTTGAAACTTGTTCCCAAATCGACTCTTTTGGCGCCTTCATTAGAGCACTTCGTTTTAGCTCGTAAGTTTTTGGTCCAATTAAAGACAAAATAAATACTGCAGCTACTAGGATTACTGCAATGATCAGTAGGATTTTGATAAATTTTTTCATGCTTTTGTTTTTCCAATTCTATATAAAATTTTGTTTTAAACAAGCACAATTGGCGCCCGTGGTTTTCAATTGTTTAAACACTAGGGCAGCTTGCATCGCAAAAAAAAAGGCTGTCCTTATGAGAACAGCCTTTTCGATATTAATTAAATTTATGGATTACTGAATTACAACAGGCTCAGAATACACTGCTCCATTTGAATCAATAACACGCACAGTATATACGCCAGCAGAGATATGGGCAATATTCAATTCAACAGCATTTGTGCTGTTGTTTTCTGACAATACAACCCTGCCATCCAAACCAATTATTTGAATATTGGCAAATTCCAACTTGCCTTGCAAAACCAATTTTCCTGAAGCTGGATTTGGATACATTTTAATGTTTCCGGTCGCAAATTTCTTTACACCAGCAGGTTCATTGTCTTTAATAATCAGGCGAAGCACAGAGTCTTTTCCAATAGCTCCAGGGCCCACAAGATTGCGCAAAGCAAATTCTATAGAAACAGGTCCATCACTTTCAGTATCATCACTGATATTTACTTTAAATGGCAAAACACTATTGTTTTTAAGTACTGAAACTGTTTTGGTAGTATAGTTATAGTCTTTAGGAGAAACTGCAGTGGCCTGTTTTACAACTACATCATAAGTATAGTTCTCATCTAAGGCAGAAGTGGTGAATTCTATCCTAAAGGAGTCCGCCAATTCGGTAATGGTGTCATTTACCTTTAAGAATTGAACCGTTGGAAGCGTAGCAGCCTCAATATCAGATAAAGCACGAGGAGCTAAGTGGTAAAAGGAGGTAAAAGGACTGGTACCATCAATTTGTCCCCCAGTTCCGGTTACATTTATATATCCAGTTGGTGCTGCAGTTCCATCTATGTTGGTTTCAGCATCAATGTACAATGAGTCTAAAGTGCCGTCGGTATGCCTAATGCTTACGTAAGAGAAAGTATTTGCAGCTAGAGCAGTTGTTGGCCATGAAGCTGTATTTACAATTTTCACCCGATTCACCTTGGTCATTTTAGATTCATTGGCTTCTGTCATGTCTTTTACAACAGTTGGTGTTTGCAATGTTTTACCTGATCCCAATTTAATAATGGTGTCCAAAGACTGAAACTCACCCATTCCTGAAGACTGTTTTACCACACCTTGAATGATAACGCTATCTCCCAATACTGGAGTGTAACCAAATGTGCGGGTTGTAGACATAATTGAAATACCACCTGTTGCATCAATCAATGTGAATTGCAAACCGGCCGTTCTCATATTGGTACTATGTACTATACCCCTGATGCGGCATAACACATTTAATGAATCATTCACACGGTTTGGCAATTTTTGAGAATTGATGGTGCCTATGGGATAAATTGGATAATCATCATTAATAATTCGAATCAACAAGGTATCATCACTTAAAATTTTAACATTGCTCAAGAATCCCAAACCAAACATAATGTTTTCAGTGGGCTCAAAGTTGTTGTCATCGGTCAATGGCACATCGACTATAATGGTATCTTTAGTAGTAGTGTCAATTGACATTACTTTTGATGAAGGGCTAAACGTAAAATCCTGTCCTTGTGTTGCTGTTGTGCCACCTGTTAGCAATCTTAGTGTGAAATCACCTCCAGCATCTGTTTTAAACGGAACCGCAATTCTCACTTTTACTGAGGTTGTTTTTTCCTGAACAGTTATTGTTTTATCTATAAATTTCACTTGCGCTGGGCCATCATTGTCCCTTACTACAACAGTTACCAAAGAATCTGTAACCTTACCAATACCGCTAATTTGTCTGATTACCAACACAAAAGTATCATTGGGATCTGGGTTGGCATCATTAATTACTTTACAAGGAATCAAAACACTGTCCGCCCTGTTGGTTTTACCCAAACTAAAGGTGGTATCCGTGCCACTGCCAATCCTAAATTCACCAGGGAAAATACTGCTATCCGCTTTGGTTTTAAGGAACATTTTCATGGTTGAGGTGGTTCCAACAGCTTTGTCAATTTTTACCTTGATATTCACTGTACCCACATCTTCTTTTACCACTACTTTGGTACTACCCATTTTAATACTGGCAATATCGTTATCGGTAATTGTCATGGTATGCGCCACTTCAGTTCCAATAACACAGTTTACAGCGTTATCAAGTCTTACAACAATATTTTCATCACCTTCGCTGCTATTATCATCAACAATGGTAATTTTAGTGGTATCGTTTACCTGTCCACCAGGTGTGAAGTTGATGGTTTTAGGTGTGCTAAGGGTGTAATCCGTGCCACCAGATGTTGCTGTACCACCAACAATTGACAAACGAACAGATTGATTCTTATCACTGCTGTAGCGCCTTACAACAAAAACTTGTGCAGTGCCTACACCTTCAGAAACGGTAGATGTTCTGGCCCAGAACTGAACTTCAGGCAACACCAATGCCGCGTCATTTTCATCAAATGCAATAGCCGTTGTTCCACCAGTTGGGTTCACTGTATTTTTTGAGGAAGGCCCCCAAACACCATCAGCATCTTGGTTGTTGTAAATAGGAAAACCATTATACCTTCCGTAATTCTCTATCTTTCTTACCCCATTTGCCAAATTGTTGGGAATAATTACACCCCAATTGCCGGCTACACCATCCACATTGTTTTTATAAAATGCAACAGCTGAAGAGCCAATAGACATTCCATCATTTTCAATCATGGTAATGCAAAGCGGTCTGCCAAAGCCATTATAGTCATCATACAAGCCTACAAAAGATTTTGCAGCAGCCATGCTGTGTCCATATAGACCAGTACCAGTTGAATCTGTTTTATTGGTGGCAAATTTTAACATATGGATAGAATCCATACAATATTGCGAAAAGGTATCATTGCTGCCAATTCCAATTACTGTAATACTTGGATATACATTTTTACCTGCATCAAAACGGCTGTCGTTGGTTACAATAAACCCAAACCAACCCTCATATTCACCTGCCCCATCGCTATAGATGGTATCATGGTTTGCTCCAGTATTAAAGGACGGTGCTGAAGTGGTTTTCCAACTTCCTGAATCCAAAAACATGGGATTTCCTGCACCGGGAATCAATGCTGAACTACCAAAATCGCTTGAGGTAATGCCACGGGTAATATACTTATATCCCTTATTTGGCAAAAGCCCAGTAATACGTGCCCTGTAAACCACAGGCATACGGTTATTTCCACCGGAAGATGATGCTGCATATTGCGGAATTCTAACCGGGTTAAAGTTGATAAACTGGGCTACAGCATCCAAGGCCACCATAGCAAAGCAAATAAGTATGAGTCTTTTCATTTTTTGTTAAATTGCAAAATTACCGTAAATCTCAATATAAATGGTGATAATCCAATGACATTGGGATAATATTACCCAAATCTAACTTTTTGCCATTGCCAAACCGGCGATTCCCATTTTTATATCTCCGAGTTTTAACAAGGCATTCACGCATGCTTCTAGTGTTGCACCTGTTGTTATTACATCATCTACCAGCAAAATATGGGCTGATTTGGGGATATTGGTGTTTTTTAATCCAAAAATGCCATCCACATTGCTCCAGCGGTCAAAGCGACCCTTTTTTGTTTGGGATTTGTTGTTAGACTGCCTCACCAAAATATCAGTATTTAATTCCGTTTGCAGCACCTTGCTCATACCTGTTGCAATTGCTTCACTTTGGTTAAATCCACGTTGCCTCAGCTTTCTTGGATGCAGCGGCACTGGTAATATCAGATCAGGTTTAAAAGTTGGGTCAGCTTGCAACAACTCTTGGGCAAACATTTCACCCAAATCTATGGCCAAATCCTGTCCTCCCTTGTATTTTATTTGATGCAGCAATTTTCTTGCAATTCCTGTTTCATGAAAAAACATATAAGAAGTGGCATAAGAAACCGGAACTCTAGCCCAAAATAATTTTGCGGTGGGATTGCCTTGTTGAAAGTGAAAACCTGTTAATGGTATTTCATTTATACAGTGCAAACAAATACTTTTTTCGCCCACTACCAGCCAGTTGCCACAATTATGGCATACAGACGGGTAGAGCAAATCAACAAAATCTTTAAGCGGCGAAAATAAATTTCTCATCGAAATATAAGTACCTGCAATTAAAAAAGTAAAATCAAAAAAACAAAATAGCAGATTGTAAAGTTAACTCACCAAATTTGCAGCAGCATGTCAGCCCGAATAAATAACAACTTACCTAAAGCAAGCTTAAACAAGGAAAATGTGAAAAGAGCATTTAGAATTTTCCAATTTATTCGCAAAAGCGACAGGTGGCTTTTTGCTATTGGCACGGTATTCTTAGCCCTAACCGCCGGAGCTGCTATTCTTATACCAAAACTATTAGGAAACCTTGTGGATGGGGCATTTACAAGTGTAAGCACCAACACATCTAATGTGCCTTCGGCTAACCAACTGGAGCAAACAGCCATTTACTTTGTATACCTGTTTATTGCCCAAGCTGTTTTCTCTTTTCTGCGCATTTCCATTTATGTAAGGGTTACAGAAAACCTCACTTATGCACTGCGCAAATCTCTTTACAACAGTGTTTTGCTGCAAAACATGGACTTCTTTAGCAAAAACCGGGTGGGTGATTTGTTAAGCAGATTTAGTGCCGATGTGTCTCAAATTCAAGATTCTTTTACCACCAATATTGCCATGTTTTTGCGCCAATTACTCATAATTGTAGCAGGCGTGGTGTTGTTGTTTTTTACATCTACAAAATTGGCATTGATGATGCTAGCTACGGTTCCTGTAGTGGTGGTAATTTCACTTATATTTGGAAAGTATATTAGAAAAATATCAAGACAGGTTCAGGATTTTACAGCAGATAACAATGTAATTGTTGAAGAAACCCTTAGCGGAATTGTGAATGTTAAAAGTTTTACAAATGAAGCCTATGAAATAAACCGCTACGGAAATAGTGCGGAAAAATTGAGAAAAGAAAGCATCTATCGTGGACTTTTAAGAGGTGGATTTTCTTCTTTTATCATCGTTTGTCTTTTTGGAAGCATCATTTTTTTAATATTTCAAGGATTAACTATGGTGCGGGCTGGCCAAATGCCCATTGGCGAATTGTTTGAGTTTATGATGCTCACAGGTTTTGTAGGTGGCAGTATAGGCGGAATTGCAGAGCAGTTTGTTCAAATTCAAAAAACCATAGGAGCAGTTGACCGGGTTTTAGACATCATAGACCAGCCAGGAGAAAAATTGGAAGTCAACCATGAAATAATAGGCGAAACCAAACATGAAATAACTTTTAAAAATGTGGCATTTTCTTACCCTTCCCGATCTGGATTTGAAGTACTAAAAAATGTCAATTTCTCTATAAAGCCAGGTGAATCACTTGCCATAGTTGGACCTAGCGGCGCAGGTAAAAGCACATTGGTGAATTTAATGTATCGGTTTTATGAACCCACTGCAGGTGCTATTTATTTGGGCAATGAAAATATTGCTGACAGAGATTTGTATCAAATTCGCCACACAATGGCATTAGTACCCCAGGAAATTATGCTTTTTGGTGGCACTATTGAAGACAATATACGCTACGGAAATCCAGATGCTACTGAAGAAATGGTGGTTCAAGCAGCTCAAAGGGCAAATGCACATGATTTCATTTCCGGATTTCCGGAGGCTTATAAAACCATAGTTGGTGATAGGGGTATTCGCCTTTCAGGAGGACAAAGACAAAGGGTAGCTATTGCAAGGGCCATTCTTCGCAACCCGCAAATATTGTTGTTGGATGAAGCTACTTCTAGCCTGGATTCCGAAAGCGAAAGTTTGGTTCAGGCAGCTCTTGAAGAATTGATGAAGGGCCGCACCAATATCATTATCGCACATAGGCTAAGCACCATTAGAAACTGCAATTACATTGCTGTACTGCAACAAGGAAATATTGCCGAATATGGCAGCCATGAAGACCTCATGAAAATACCCAATGGCTTGTATAAAAAGATGGTAGAACGCCAGCAGGAACCCAATGAGTTCTTTGACGATTCGATAAAGTAAATTTATATCAGGTGGTCATTTCCTTTCCAGGATGCGATTTATTATTTCTCCTGTTCTCCTTTTCCTTTCCCAGCTTTTGAAACAACCGGGTAGGAATACCCGTAAGTAGCTCTATTTTGGCGCAAACGTCAAAGCCCAAATCATCAATTGCCGTTAAATAATTATTTGACAATTCAGGTACTTTTTCATTTTTTAAGTTGATGATTTCATAACCCTCAATCACCATGCTGCTGAGCTGCCAATTTAAAATGGACAAATAACTCTCATCTTCTGTTTTGGGCAATCTGTATAATGGTATAGACAACCTGCAATCTCCACACATAAGTGCACTATCACGAGAAAAACACAAGGCAGTAAGCATATAATTAGATGGCTTCTCGCAACTACACACCTCTTTATGCCCAGGATTGTTGGTTCCTAAAGTGCGTATATCCAGTTTTTTACCGCATAAGTCTTCTAGCCTTTTGATTTGTTTGTTTACATGAATGTTATTGTTCTTGCTGTCTAACGAATCCCTTTCAAGGGTATAGAGCAAACAAGCAATTCTGTTTCCTATTACCAATTGCGTGTGGCCCCCGTTGGCTACTTGTCCGTTTTTGTGATAATTGCTCATGAGCCAATTGAACTCATCAATCATCAATTCCATCTCTAAATCAGGTGAAATTTCTAGGGTAATTTCTTGTACATACATTAGGTTAGGTTTTATTTGGTTAACTAAAAACGTGGTGGCTTTGTCAAAATTGTGTAATCTTGATTAGAGTTATACACACCATAGCCATTTGGAAAAGAAAACACAGAATATCAATGTTTTAGCTTTCCATTTCGATTTGTCACAAAATTGTCATTTCAATTTTTTTACACAATATGCCACAAATCTCACATTCAAATAGGATTTCATGCCATATTTGAAAATAGTATGCACCTGAAAATATTTGTAGTTATTTGCTTGCTTTTATCCCAGCACATTATTGCCTTTTCTCAAGACACAAGTTATGCACGCACTTCCATAAACAAACTCTGCTCAGATGCCTATCATGGCAGGGGGTACTATAAAAATGGCGCAGTGAAAGCCGGCAATTATATAGCCTCAGAAATGAGAAAAAATGGCGCAGAAAAAATAGGCAACTCTTATTTTCAGCATTTTAGTTTTCCTGTAAACATTGTCAAACAAGTTAAATTCAAACCTTCTGAAAAAGCTGAATGGTTAAGGCCAGGTATTGATTATGTTGTAAATGCAGGTGCTCAAAATTTCTCAGGTTCAATTCTGGTAACTCAGAAATGCTTTATTAACGAGACCTTGCTAAAAGATAGCATGGCCTTCGAAAGCAGTATATCTCAAAACAACACTACTTGGTTTGTGATTGATACCCTTTCTGCTATTTCCAAAAATAAATACAAGAAAAGACTGAATTATATTCACCAAAAATTCAATACGGTAACATATACAAATACCAAGTTTACCTGGACTGTTAATACAGAGCAAGAAGATCGATTTCATGTTGAAATTCAAAAAAATTCAGGGAAAATGATTCAACCCAATCAACCCTTTTTTTTAGGTATTAAAAGCCAATTAAAAACCACTTTTCAAAACAATATCGTAGGTATGATTCCTGGAACCTCTGGTTCTGATTCTTTTTTGGTTTTTACAGCACATTACGACCACTTAGGCCAAATGGGACCCAAAGCTGTTTTTAGAGGCGCCAACGACAATGCGGCTGGGGTAGCCATGCTTCTGGATCTCATCCGTTTTTACCATAAAAACAAACCAAAATACACAATTATTTTCATCGCTTTCGCAGGCGAAGAAGCTGGACTCATAGGTTCATATTATTATTCCACTAAACCCTTGCACCCTTTAACCAAAACCCGCTTTTTGTTAAATTTAGACCTTGTAGGCACCGGGGAAACAGGAATGACGGTGGTAAATGCATCCATTTTTACTCGCGACTTTAATGTTCTGGACAGCATCAATCAATTGAAGCAATACCTTCCTTCCATCACCAAAAGAGGAAAAGCTTCAATAAGTGACCACCACTATTTTACAGAAAAAGGCATTCCTTCTTTTTTTTGGTACCAAAGCGGTCCAAGAAGTTCTTATCACGATGTATTTGATGTGCCCGAAACACTCACCCTGGCTGGATACAATGCCACTTTTAAATTGGCCGTTGGGTTTTTCCAATATTTACAAATGCAATAACAAGTTCTCATTTTTCAATTTATTTTCACCACTTCCTAAAAACACTTGCTTGGTTCAAATAATCATCCCTAATTTGTAAAAACCCTCAGTATGCTAGGATCGGTAATCAACTGGTATTTTAGACAGCGGCATGAAGACCTGCTTCAGCTTACTTCTATGGCCGATGAAAACCAGAAAAACATTCTTGAAGACCTCATTGAAAATGGGCGAGAAACAGCATACGGTTTAAAATTTGGCTTTAGAAACATACGCAACTACGCTGATTTTAGGAAAATGGTGCCGCTAGTTGAATATGAGGATTTAAAACCATGGATAGAAAAAGTAATGCAGGGCGAGCAAATGCAATTATGGCCTGGCGAGGTTACTTGGTTTGCAAAAAGCAGCGGCACCACCAGCAATTCTGCTAAATACATTCCCATAAGTTACGAAAGTTTAGAAGAAACACATTTCAAAGGTGGTCGTGATATGGTAACCCTTTATTGTGCTACAAATCCCGATACAAAAATATTTCAAGGTAAAGCCTTATTTATTGGTGGCAGTTACAAACCCAATGAACTCAATCCAAAAACTTTTTCAGGCGATTTAAGTGCAGTATTGTGGACCCACCTGCCTGCTTGGGCAAATATGCGCAGCACCCCTGACCAAAGCATCGCTTTAATGGAAAATTGGGAACAAAAATTGGTTCCGATGATTACAGCAACCTTAAATGAAAATGTCACCTCTATTACTGGTGTGCCAACATGGGTAGCTGTTCTTTTTAACAAAATGCTGGAAATAACCGGCAAAAAAAATATTCATGAAATTTGGCCCAATTTGGAACTGTTTTTTCATGGTGGGGTAAATTTTGAACCTTATAGAAAACAATTTCAAGAATTCTTGCCTGGAAAAATGTCGTACTTAGAAACCTATAATGCATCTGAAGGTTTTTTTGGTTTGCAGTTTCAGCAGGACACCCACGATTTTACCTTGCTCACGCACCACGGCATTTTTTATGAATTTCTACCCCTTAGTGGCACAACCCAGGAGTGTATCCCTTTGTGGGAAACCCAGCCAAATATTGACTATGCTTTGGTAATTACCACCAATAGCGGATTGTGGAGGTACAAAATAGGAGATACAATTAGGTTTAGCAGCACCAAACCTTACCAATTTAAAATTACAGGTAGAACCAAATCTTATATCAATGCATTTGGAGAAGAATTGGTAATAGAAAACGCAGATACTGCCATATTAATAGCATGCGAAAAAACAGGTTCCAGCATTACAGATTACACGGCTGGTCCGGTGTATATGCAAACTGGTAATGGTGGACATGAATGGTTAATTGAATTTTATAAAGCCCCAGAAAATTTAGCGGAATTTTCATCCATTTTAGATGCCGAATTAAAAAAATGCAATGGGGATTATGCTGCAAAAAGACTTGGTGATTTGGCCATGCATGCGCCCATAGTTTGCCAAGTGCCTACTGGTATTTTTACAGCATGGCTCAAAAACAAAGGAAAATTAGGGGTGCAAAATAAAATTCCACGTTTAAGCAACAACCGAGACATCCTTGAGGAAATCACTGCCATGATCCAACCTGGCAGGGCTGATTAAAATTGGCTACTCCTTTCAATTATTCTGCCTCATTTTCTTTGGGGATATTAACAATAGTTCGTAGCGGTTTAATACAGGCAATTGTTGCCAATAAAATTAGAAATGCGCCCAAAAACATGGGTGCTCCTGGTAATATTAATGGCGCTTTTTCTCCTGTAAAATAGCTAAATAAATTGTTCATAATTAAGGGACCAAATATGGAAGTGATTGCCATTAAAGATGTGACACTTCCATTCAACTCTCCTTGTTGGTTTGACGGTACCTGGCCGGCCATAATTCCTTGAAGCGCAGGGCCACAGATTCCTCCCAAAGTATATATCCCAATAAAGGACATCATCATCCACGTATTGGTTGCCAATGCAAATAAAAGCATACCCACAAAATACAACCCAAATCCCACCAAAATTGATTTTTTCTCACCCAATTTAGGTACAATAATTCTGATTAATCCGCCTTGTACAATAGCCACCATTAGGCCTACAATTCCCAAAGAAATTCCCACCATTTTTTCATCCCATTTAAATTTATACATGGTATAAAAAGGCCAATTGCTTTGTACTGCATGAGAAGCCAAGTACAATAAAAACAAGGGCACCATTAACCCCAAAACCATAGGATAATTGCGCATTTGAGCAAATGAACCAAATGGATTTGACCTTTTCCAATCGAATGAACGGCGGTGTTCTTTATCCAAACTTTCGGGCAACATAAAATAACAAAGGGCTGCATTTGCAAATGACAAAGCAGCGGCTATCCAAAAAGGCACACGGGGACCAGCAGCTCCAGCAAATCCGCCAATTACTGGCCCTAAAATAAAGCCCACACCAAAAGCCACACCTATCATTCCAAAATTCTGGGCCCTTTTTTCAGGTGGACTTACATCGGCGATATAAGCACTTGCTGTAGTAAAGCTAGCACCGCACATTCCTGCCAAAACCCTACCTACAAACAACAAGCCTAAAGTGGGTGCAACTGCATGCAAAATATAATCTATACCCAAGCCCAGCAAGGCTACAATTAACACTGGCCTGCGACCCAATTTGTCACTCAAAGCACCCATTACCGGTGCAAATAAAAATTGCGCTGCAGCATAGGCAAAAATCAGAAGGCCACCCCATTGGGCTGCCTCACTTAAGCCAATTCCAGCAATGGATTTTATCAATGGAGGTAAAATAGGAATAATAATTCCTATGCCTATTACATCAATAAGAAGGGTAATAAAAATTAAGGTAAGCGGGCGCTTTTGCATGTTACAAAACTAAATTATTTTATTATTCATTAAAAATTCTAATTAAAAATCCAACATTTTTGCAATTCTATCTTCTACAGTTTCATTTGTCAACTCTTCGCGAAGTCGGTCTACCATAATTGGAAAACTAAATGGTGTAGGTTTTTCGGGTTTTTTTAATACAATTTCCATACTTCCTATTTTTTCTAATGCAGCACGCAAACGGTGCTCTTCTAATTGGTAATAAAGCGCCTCTTCTCCGGCCTGTTTTAGCAACAAATTGTCAGGTTCATAATCCCTAAACACCTCAAAAAACAGGCGTGCATTTGCCTGCAAATGCCTGCTTTTTACTTGTTTATCCGGAAACCCTTTAAACACCAATCCACTTATTGTAGCTATTTCATTAAACCTACGCCTACATATTTCGCTATAATTGGTGCTAGAAAATAAATCCGCAATTAAATTGGCCGTTGAAAAAACATCTTCTTCCAAAGCTTCTTCTATTTTTATTTCTGAATTGCTCAACAATTCAAAACCATAATCATTCATAGCAATGCTAAACGATTGTCGGGTGTTCAAACTCAACCTGTAGGCAAGCAACATGGCCAAACCCTCATTTACCATTCTGCCTTCAAATGGAAAAACAAATAGGTGATTTCCATCCTCAGACTGATTCAATTCAATAAGCAATTCATTCTTTTCGGGTATATGTGACCTTTCTTTTTGAATAGAAAATAGGGGTTGCAAAGCTTGGATTTCGATATCATTTAATATGGAATGTCCGTAAATTTTTTGCCGCAACAATTCCGACAATTCACTCGATAAACTCATGCGCCCACCTTGCCAACTGGGCACAATGCCTTTGCTCTTTGTTGCCCTTCTTACATAAGCAATTGGGCCTTCAACCCTTACCATTTCTAGCACTTTACCTGCAAAAACAAAACAATCTCCTTCATTTAATCGGCTAATAAAATATTCTTCAATAGAGCCCAATTTTTGTCCATTTAAAAATTTCACCAGCATGCTGTGGTCATGGGCAATGGTGCCAATACTCATTCTGTGTTGCATAGCTGTGCGCCTGTTGGTAACCTTATACACTCCATCAATTTCTACCACTCTATGGTATTCATCATAGGCATTTAGAGATTTTCCACCGTCAGTTAAAAATGCTATAAGCCATTGCCATTCTGCTTTTGTTACTGTGCTGTAGGAATAGGTTTGAATAAGCTCCTGATATATTTCATCTGGCTTAAAACCATCAGAAACTGCCAAGGTCATTAAATATTGCAAAAGCACATCAAAAGCGCGTACAACAGGCAAGCGACTTTCCATAATGCCCTTTTGCATAGCGGTTTTTAATGCAGCCGCTTCCAACAATTCCAAACTGTGGGTTGGAACAAACCACATATTGCTTGCCTCTCCGGGCCTGTGGCCACTTCTCCCGGCCCGTTGTGCAAACCTGGCCACCCCTTTTGGACTTCCAATTTGTATTACTGTATCTACTGGCCTAAAGTCAACACCCAAATCCAAGCTGCTGGTGCATACCACCGCTTTTAACACACCAGCGTGCAGCATATCCTCTACCCATTTTCTCACTTCAGAAGTAAGGGAACCATGATGTATGGCCATTCTGCCTGCAAGTTTTGGTTCGGCGTCCAACAACCTTTGGTACCAAATTTCACTTTGACTTCTGGTATTGGTAAAAATTAATGTGGTTTCACTGTTTTCAATTACGGGTAAAATTTTGTCGAGTAATTTTATTCCCAAATGGCCTGCCCACGGAAAATTTTCCATAGTATCGGGAATGATGGTATGGATATTTGTTTGTTTTTTATAATCTGAACTTACCGTGCATACTTTCCATTCAGATGGAATTAACACATCCCTAGCCTCTTCTAAATTTCCTATAGTAGCGCTAATGCCCCATACCCTCAAATTCTTGCAAAAACCCCTTAAACGACTAAGTCCCAACTCTACTTGAACTCCTCGTTTACTCCCCAGCAATTCATGCCACTCATCCACTACCACACAACTTAGGTCTTTAAAAAATTGCTCATAGCCTTTTGAAGCCAGCAGCAAATGCAAACTTTCGGGCGTAGTAACCAGGCATTGAGGTTGTTCTTTTTGCTGTCTTTTTCTTTCTTTAATATCGGTGTCGCCATTTCTCAATGCCACATACCACTCAGCACCCAACTCTTCTGAAGCTTTTTCAATGGCTTCTTTAATGTCGCCACTCAGCGCTTTTAAAGGCGTAATCCACAATAAAAACAAACCCTTTTTCCCTTTCAACCTTTGCATATGATCCAGTATAGCAGGCAGGGCAAGGGCATAGGTTTTTCCACTGCCTGTTGGGGCATTTAAAAGACCATGATATCCTTCAAAATATTTTTGGGCACATTCCAGTTGAAAGGCATGCGGCACCCACCCCTTTTGTTGGTACCAATTGCCCAATTCTGCCTCCCAGTTTGCTATTTTCTTTGCCAAAGTATAGGGCACCAAGATAGTAAAGAGGAATCAATTTACTTTATAGGAGTAGTTATCATTATAATTTATATATTTGTTATAAATTATATTGTATGCGTTAATATCAAAATATGAAAAAGATTGCTTTTTTATTTGCAGTATCATTTTTAATCAGCGGGGCAACTAAGCCAGAGACTAAATCCTATTTGCCAACTGGATTTGTTCTCATGCCTGCAAAAAACAACATACCCCCTTTCCTCATTAGTGAAAACCCTGTCTGTAATTTTGAATATTTACTCTACCTCACTTACCTGAAAAACATATTTACTGATTACCCAGAAGTTTATATGAAGGCAATTCCTCATGTAGATACTACCAACCTATTTCCCCAAAATGACCCCTTGGTGAATGCCTATTTGGGCCATCCGGCCTATGCGGATTATCCTGTTGTTGGAGTTAACTGGCATCAAGCCATGGAATATTGCAGTTGGAAAACAGATAGATTGAATGAGTCTATATGTGTAGAAATGGGTGGGATTCAATATCCTGATTATTTTAAAAACTGCACAAATGAAAACAGCTTTAATACAGAAGCTTATTTAAATGGGCAATTTTATATCAGCCCGAATCCTGTTAAAAATCACGCTTTTTTTCATTACACAAAAAACTATAAAACTAATACATACGAAAAACCTTTTGACAATAGTGAATATCTTAATATAAATAATAGCTCCAACTATCCCGCATTTATGTACGGTGGGCGGCTGCCCAGCGAGGAAGAGTGGGATTACTATATGGCCAATAAAAAACACCGCAGACGTTCTTTTTCACCCGAAAATAGTTACATAGAAATGGGCAATTTCTACAACATGCCAAGCGATATGATACAAGCATATGGGAAAAACAGAAACAAATCCCAAAATGAATTATTATATGAATGGATGATAGATACCTTTTCAAATATCCCTGTTTCAAATACAGATTTTACTTCATTATTTGAAAACTCAGGGTTTCAAATGGCGGAAATGCGGTATTTTCTGGACCAATATGGATCGCTTGACACTAAAGACAGCTTAGGCACTTTTGGCTTTAGAATTATGGGCTGGAAACCCACTGGAGAAGCAATAATCATTTCTAAGTCCCGCCATGCTAGTATCAGTAAAACAACAAAATATTTGTCTGAGTTATCAAAGGGATTTAAAGATACAATTACATGGATTTACAACACAAACCGAATTGATTCATTCAGAAAATTATACACAGGTAATTATTACTGGTATATTCAATTACCTGGTTGTGTGTTAAACAATTATGGCATTGTCATCTATACACAAAACCAATATTGTCAAATTACAATGCCACGTTTTTCAACTCTTGAGGAAGATTTGCTACACATTACAAATGCTGCCAATTATTCATATACTGAATTCAAGTGCATTTGGGGTTGTAACCCCAATTTTAAATTGGCACATGTAACAAAAAACCTTAAAACCCGAACCTCTAGAATAGAAGACAAAGGTTATACAGATGTGGGATTCAGAGTGGTATTCCCTTACTACGGCAATGCACTGCCCGAGCCAATAGCTTGGTAATCTCTATTAGGGAAAATGGTCTTTTTTTCATTCCATTGAGCCATATATTAATCGTAGATTTGAAGCCATGTCTGTTCAGAAAGATGTCATTTACCGCGTGTATCGATTTTTAAATTTACAAGCACCGTATTCCCTATTTATTTGGGATATGATTGAGTTTGAAAGCACTGTTGTACTGAAAAATATTGTGAAATATTTTCCAAATTGTATCATCCTTTCATCTGCAATTACAGCACGAATAGAAGATTCTGATGAAGTGATTTGCGACTTTGAAACCCTTGAAGAAATAGTTGCATTTACAGAAGAACTTCATATTTATAAATTGATTTTAAGTACTGGTGAGGTAGAAATATCTATAGAAAATGAGGACCAACTTTCGTTTATTTTTAGCGATTTAAATTTATTGCCCCATATCATTCAGTTTGCCAAAGAACAATTGGACATTATTGAATTAGAAAAGTATTTAACTTGCGTGGGAAAGCCCAATGTTTACCACTGTTTTGACTACTATGGAAAATTTATTGAATGCAGAGACACACTAGGAGATTTAAAAGAATAGCCAATTTAAAACCACCTTCTTTTTTTCATATACCATATCATTCCAATGGCAATAGAAATCATGATTCCCCAAATAATATAATACCCTTCTTTCCATTCCAATTCTGGAAAATATTTAAAATTCATTCCATAAACCCCAACAATAAATGTTAATGGAATAAACACAGCACTAATACCAGTAAGGGTTTTCATGGTATTGTTCATTACCAAATTTTGGTTGGAATGGTTTAAATCCGACAAATCGCGCAGCATTTCTCGCATACTTTCATAATTGGATACCAACATATTTAAATGGTCCATAATATCTCTGTACAATGCCTGATTTTGTTTCTTAATAAAATCCGGATTTTCGGTTCTTATTCTTTGCATTTCCTCCCTGAGTGGTACAGTAAATTTGCGAATTCGGTTTAATTCCGCTTTGTGTTCCATAATGCGTTTCATCACATTCACAGCGGGCCTTTTAACCATTGCCAATTCCAAATCTTCCACAGGACTGCGGTAAGAATCTACAATGGTAAGGTATTCATCTACCATGGCATCTACCAGTAATAAAAACAAATAATCAATACCGTTTTTTGATATTCTTTTAAAATTTAATTTTAATTTTTGTCTTAGATTTTCAAATACATCGCCACCTATTCCTTCTTGTATGGTAACGAGCAAATTGCCTTTTATCAGCACACTCACATGTTCATTTACAATCATTTTTGTAGAAGGATTGCGCCTAATCATTTGCAGAGATAAGTAACCCAAATCTTCAAACAATTCATATTTGGGCAATTGCAAACTGCTTCTAAGGTCTTCAACGAGTAAGGGATGCAAATTCAAATAGGAGACCAAATCATTAAACTCGGCACCTGTGGTTTCTTCAAGATTCAACCAAGTAATGGTGCCGTCGTTGTGTAAGGTTAAATCTGCACATGCCTTGTGTGGCATTTGCTCATAACCATGATCGTTATATTGAATTATATCTGGCATACGCCAAAATCAATTATACAGAAGGTGGGGTTTGAGGACCCTTGTTCTGTGGTCCATCATTCCTTCTATTCTGATTGCGGTTTCTGTTGTGGTTGGGCCTATTGCCTTGGTGGTTGTGTGGCTTTGGCCCAGTTTGCTGCCCTGTATTGGGTTTTGGCCCCGTAGCAGGAGGTCTGTTGTTGCGGTTATCACCCTGGTTTCTGGGTTCGCCCCTTTGATCGCTGTTTTGAGGATTGTTGTTTCCCGGTCCCCTTTGATCCCGTCCCCTCCTATCATTGTTGCGCTGCTGATCCCTGCCTCTGGGTTGATTGTTGCCCTTAGAGTGTTGTTGTTTTTCGCGTTTGCGGCGCATTTCTTCTTCAAACTCTTTGTCCTCTTGAAGCAATTGCTCGTTATTGATAATTTCGGCTTCTTCACCCATGGCAATTTGCTTGCTTACCTGATTAGCAGGAACCAATTCTGTAAGATTGGGTGCTTGCTTTCCTTCCTTATTGCCGTCCATAAATTCATTTACTTGAGCAAGGGTAAGTGGTATCCAGTTTGGATTGTCTTCATAGGCAAACCACATGAGGCGTTTTAAAATATCGCTTTTGCGGCCGTATGCTGTTCCAGCAACCGTATCAATTTTTACTATTTTGGCTTTGGGAAATTCGCCCATAGCTTCCACATAAGTATCCAATTCATAGTTTAGGCAGCATTTCAACCTGCCGCATTGGCCAGCAAGTTTTTCCATATTGATGCTTAGGTTTTGTACCCTAGCTGCGCCAGTATTCACTATTTTATAATCGGTAAGCCAGGTGCTGCAACAAAGTTGCCTGCCGCAATCGCCTATGCCACCAAGTCTTGAAGCTTCCTCACGGTAGCTGATATGGCGCATTTCAATTTTTAAGCGAAATTCATCGGCATATTTTCGAATCAATTCCCTAAAATCTACACGGCTTTCTGCAGTATAAAAAAAAGTGGCTTTTCTTCCGTCACCCTGGATTTCAATATCACTGAGTTTCATGGCCAGATTCAAATCAAAAGAAATGGTTCTTGCCCTTTCTAGTGTTGAATTTTCTCTGGCTTTTAACTCATCAAATTTTTCTATGTCTTTCTCTGTGGCCTTTCTTAAAACTTTACGAATTAAATCTGAATCCTCTCTAATTCTTTGTTTTTTTAATTGAAGCCTCACTATCTCACCCATGGCGGATATGGTGCCCAAATCATAACCCAATGCTCCTTCGGTAATTACATAATCTCCTGTGTAGAGCTCCAAGTTTTCAGTATTTCTATAGTATTCTTTGCGGCTGCCTTTATACCTGACTTCGATTATATTAAAACGTTCAAATCCATTGGGCAAATCCATGTCTTTAAACCAATCATATACATTCAGTGCATTACAACCGCCCGTTCCACAATTGCCTTTACTACCACAACCGGTAGGTGCAAGACCATCGTTTTTCGTTCCACATGATGAACAAGCCATTTGCTATTTTTTCCTTTAGTTTAGTATTGCCAAAATTGGCAATGAGGCAAAAATAAGGCAATTTACTCCATACCCTTATGAAAAAATAATGTTTTGTTTACTTGTCTGTTGGTGTCTCTTCTTTAAACACCCACAGTTTCTGACCAATGTAGTTTACAACCATACCCACAACAGTAGCACCAATTACTGCAAAAAGTTTGTTCAATTTAATGGTTAAGAATGGTTTTTGTAGCAAGGCTTGTGGGTCAATTATCAGCATTTGAAATTCGTTTTTTGGAAAGATATTGAAAAATATTTCGTTTGAAACCACGTTCAAAAGCCCACTTACTACATACAATGCCAAGTATTTTGCAAATCGTTTTGAATCCCTATTGCTTTGTCCCCAAGTCCAGGTTTTGTTCAAATAATAATTGAGGAACGTAGCAGAAATTACGCTTATGCTTTTTCCCAAATAAGTAGGTGCACCAAAATACTCGGTAAGTGTATAATACAACACCAAATCCAGTCCGAAACACAAACTGCCTACAATGCCAAATTTGGTGAGCTCTATATAGGTATCTCTTGAAATCACAGTGGTTGGTTAAAATATCGGCCGTCAAAGGTAGTAAAAGCATTCATTTTCATGCTATAATTCTTAAAACCATGACCTGCAGGAAAGTCAAAGATTATGGGAAACCCATATTTTGCTGTGTGGTTAATGATGATTTCCTTGGCATTTTGCCCGAAGGGAATGGCATTGTCTTTCATATCCAGTAAATCTCCTATAACCAATCCACTGAGTTGTTTAAAAATTCCAGACCTATCCATAGAAACCAACATTCTATCCAAATGGTATAAATACTCATCCAAATCTTCTAAAAATAATATTTTATTTTGGGTAGTGGGCGCTTCTGCTGTGCCCAATGATGCATAAATTAAAGAAATATTTCCGCCAATTAATTCTCCTTCAAAAACATTTTTATGGATGATTTCACAGTGCTCCAAATCATAATTCACCCCTCCTGTAAACAACAATTTTTCGAGTTGTAAAAAATTATCTTCAACGTCTGTATTGGGGTTGAACAAATTAATTGCCATAGGGCCATGCACCGTTTCTATGCCCCACTTTGCCAAGCTTAAATGCAAGGTAGTAATATCGCTGTAACCCAATAAAATTTTTCCAAAACCTTGTTTAATGATCTCTTCATCTACAAAATCCAAAAATCGCATACAGCCATAGCCCCCACGGGCACAAACTACGGCTGCAATTCTAGGGTCTGTCCAAGCTGCAATAAAATCTGCTGCACGTTCAGCATCTGTTCCTGAAAATTGATTGTTTCTGCCATACAAGTGTTGTCCAAATGCTACATGTAAACCCTTTGATTGAAGCCACTGAACCATGGGCGCCATTTCTTCTGCGCTTACAGCCCTTGCAGGGGCTATAATTGACACCGTGTCTCCAGATTTTAAAGGTTTAAATTTTACGATTCCCATTTGAGAATAATTTTTTCGGCATTCGACAATTTTTGAAGGGATTTTTCTACCAACTCTTTTGCTTCCGCCAAAATAACCTCAAGCTCATCTATTCCTACTTTGCCTGAATCTATTTCCATTAAAATTTGATCCAATCTTTTTTTGGCATCTTCGTAAGAAAATTTTTCGTTTTTTGCCATTATTTTGTTGTTGCTTTTATTCGTTTATCTGCAAATCTAATTTCTATATCTTCTTCCGGATTTAACCCAACACCTTTCGCCACATGTTTGTTGTCTTTATATACCAATGCAAAGCCCCTTTGTAAAGTGTCAATTGGCCCTGCCATGTTTAGTTTTTCAGCAGCATGCTCCAATTTTTGTCTTTCTTTTGTAATTCTCCATTGCAAGGATTTTAACAAATTCATTTCAGCATTTTTGGTTTGTTGTCTAAACTGATCCAGCATTCTTAACACCCTTTTTTTAATATCGTCTTCAGCACCTTGAACAAAAGCGAGATAATTCAAATTGTGCTCTGTAATTCCTGCTGCGCATTTTGTGGGTGTTTTTTGTGAAGTATGGCTTAACAAGTCGGCAATACTCACATTTCTTTCATGGCCTATTCCTGTAAAAACCGGCAAGGAGCAATCGGCTACTGCAAGTGCAACTTCATGCGAATCAAAGGCTGAAAAATCGGTATTTCCGCCTCCGCCGCGCACCACAGCAACAGAATGAAAAACACCATTGGTCTTAGAAATTTTGTTCAAATGAGTGGCTATTTGTCCGGCTGCGGCATCGCCTTGAACTTGAGCAGGAAATTCTTCAACAGCGTAGCCCAATCCATATCCATTGTTGGCCAATTCATGCAAAAAATCGCGGCGGCCATCAGAACCAGGCGCTGCAATAAGGGCAATTTTCTGCATTACCATGGGCAATTTTATCAATTGATTGGCTGAACGATATTCTCCATCCCTCATCCAAACAGACTTTGGGTGGGAAGCAATTAAGTTGTTTAGCACCTTGGTTCTGTCTTGTTCCAATTTGCCCAAAGTATAGGTTTCATCAATTCCCACAATGCTAATTCTTAAACCATAGCGGTTGTGGAATTGCACTTCTATTTCCAATACCAATTTTAAGTTCTGAGAAAATGAAACTCCAGTAGCTTTCTCAAAGTCTTTAATAATATGAAAATGATCTCGCCAAATTACCCCTCCCGTTGCGGCAACAATTTCATCTCCCTCTTTTTCCACCAGATTTAAAAAAGCATAACTGCGCTGGTAATAGACTTTAACATCTGTAATTTCTGCAATAATGCGGTAGCGGTTTTTCCCAAAATTTTCATGGAGGGATTCACCTATAGCATCTACCAAATCTGATAACTGTATGTAATTCTGTTTGGCCAATATTATTTGTTCATTGGGTACATCAATACCGATTTTGAAACCACAGTCATTTCATTATTTCGGCTTTCTGAGGCTATTTCTATTGCAGGAAGGCCATATTTCAATCCCCTTTCCTGCATCAACTTGGTCATTTTTTCATGAAAAGGTGCAGATGAGCCGGTTTGGGCATTGCATATCATTTCATAATAGGTGCCGCCATTTAGGGTTCTAAAACTACTGCCATCAAGTGGAGTAAACTTTGATTTTACTGGAATACCCACAAAGAAATGGGTAGCACCTGATGCCGCTGGTATTTGATCATACACCATGGTCATAGGCCCCACAATTACCGCTTGTGCATTTTTTATTAAGCGCAAAATATCTG
>JADYZD010000129.1 GCA_020853295.1 Bacteroidia bacterium
AAATTTCTTGTTCACTACAGCAAAGGAAATAAAAAAGCCCCGTTTTTAGCGGGGCTTCAAATAGCATCTTATAAACAATTATTTTTTTGGTGCAGGAGCAGCTACAGCTGGCTTTGGAGCAAGCATATACTTAATTACTGCATCAGTAATGTCATCTGCATTATTTCCCATGTACAAAATAATTCCAGAGCTGTTATCAATTGCACTGGTATACCCTTTGGTTTTGGCAACTGCAGCAACGGCTACTTTGATTTCATCAAAAATAGGCGTGAGCAATTTTGCCCTTTGGGCTTGTAAATCTTGGTTCATAGCAGACTCTGTATTTTGGTATGTTTGATAGAGTTTTTGCAAATTTTGTGTAAGCAAATCAATTCTGATTTGAGAAACGCCGGGGGTAGCTTTTGCTTTTTCCAATTCTATTTGTTTGGCATTTAGCTCTTGCTCCAATTCATACAATGAGCTCTCATAAGCTTGGGCATAACTTTGCAAGGCCAATTCTGCACTGTCTTTAGCGGGAAGGGTATCAATAACTTTAGAGGTGTTTACAAAGGCAATTTTCTGTGCTTGTAATCCAGAGGCAGCGCAAAACATTACCGCCATCGCAATGATGATTTTCTTCATTTTTATTTTATTTAGAGTTGATTTATTTATCTGGGGTTGGGGTGTTTGTATCTTTTTGGTCGTTAGGAATACCCAATTCTTCCATCACTTCAAATGTTTTATCGTATTTGGGGTCGGCATAGAGCATCATAATTCCGCCGGCTTTGTCAAAAATAAATCCAAGGCCTTCGTTTTTAGCCACTTTTTGCACAGCTTCAAACATTTTATCCTGCACGGGTTTAATTAGCTCTTCCCGTTTTTTAAACAATTCTCCGGTTTGGCCAAATTTTTCTTCCCTGTACTTAAACAATTCGTTTTCCTTGGTAACAATAGCTTCTTCGCGCTGTTTCTTTTGGTCGGAAGTAAGCAAAACCTCCTCCGCCCTAAATTCTTTGTAGAGTTTATCCACCTCGGTTTGCATGGCATCCGCCTTACCTTGCCACTCTGCGGCCAGGTCATCGAGCTGCTTTTGAGCAGATTTGTATTCAGGCATTTTGTTCAGGATAATATCCGAATCAATATAGCCCAATTTTTGTGCACTTAGCGGTGCAGCCACAGCTGCAAGCATGATGATTGCAAATTTTCTTATCATTGTTACTTTATGTTAATTCCAAACAGTATGCCAAAGGTAAATAGCGCTACGAAAATAATGTTCTAATTGGTGATTTTTCAGTTAATGTTTCAAAATAATCGGTTCAGTTTCAATGGTGTTGCTTTTATTTAAGCTGCGGTCAAACATTTGAAGCACCAGTTTAACTGTGTCTGGCTTAAGAGAATAAGGCTCGGCAGGAATGCGCAAATCCAAATTTCCTTCTATCCACTTTGCCCGCCCCGTAGGGGTTAAAGATGGAAGCCTTTCGTGAAAATTTAGGGTATCTTTATCTGGTGATAGTGGATTTAATGGTTTTATCCACTGCCCCTTATCTTTAACATACATCCATACCAGCATATTGTAATAATAAGGCTGCCCAAAATTAAATGGGGGCAATGTATCGCCGGGATTGAGCCCTACATTCCCATCCCCATCGCGGTAATGCGTTTGTAAGAGAATAAAGCTATCCTTGTCAACCCCATTATTGTAAACATAAGCTCCTTTTAATTCTATAAAAGGTATCGGCGAAAACTTATTTTTGTCGCGGCTACAAGCAGATAATGCCAACAGCCAAACCAAAGCTATGCGCAACACCCAGTTGGAAAAGGAAATACTTACTTGCACGGATGACAAATTTAACGATTTGGCATTGAAAATATTTCATTTTCAGGCAGAGAATTGCAGTGTTTACCGCAAATGGTTACAATTAACCCACATTGATATCCATAATATTAACCATTACTCAAAAATACCTTTCTTACCGGTTTCGTTTTTTAAATCTCATAAGGTAAGCAGCGTAGATCTAGAGCCCCAACTAATATTTACCAGCAGCAGCACAACTGGACTTGGTGTTTCAAAGCATTTTGTACCATTCTCCGATTGGTATACCCAAGTGTTTATGGCTGCTTTTGAACTTTTCTATGGTTCGCCATCTCAGTACCTTGTTATAGGTTTGTTGCCCAGCTACTTAGAACGCCCAGATTCCTCATTGGTTTTTATGGTAAACAGTTTGATTGAAAAAGCGCTACCTGGCAGCGGCACTTTTAAAAATCCCAAAGAGGTTATTGCACTGCTGTCTAAACATTCCAATGAAAGAACTGTGCTGTTCGGTGTGACCTACGCATTGCTGGATATGGCAGAACTCGAAAACCAAAATTTATTGAAAAACTCCATTGTTATTGAAACTGGTGGCATGAAGGGAAGGCGCAAAGAAATGATTCGGGAAGAATTGCATGCAACCCTAGCACAAAGTTTCAATATTAAAGAGGTGCACAGCGAATATGGTATGACGGAAATGATGTCGCAAGGATATTCTAAAGGATCTGGCATTTTTGAACCACCACCATGGTTAAAAGTAGTAGTGAAACAGACCATGGACATTCAAACCAACGAAAAACAGTATAAAACTGGGCGTGTTTGTGTAATCGACCTTGCGAATTTGTATTCCTGTTCTTTTATAGCCACCGACGATTTAGGAAGGAGCCATGAAAACAACGCATTTGAAATTGTAGGACGGTTTGATTTTAGCGATACACGTGGTTGTAACCTGATGTGGGATTAGTCCTCATCGGGCAATTCTATCACTTGTTCCTTCAATTCCTCGCGTGGATTTAAGCTTTTCTCAAAAGTAAGCAGCAATGCAGGGAGCAAAAACAGGTTGGCCACCAAACCAGTAAATAAGGTCACAGCAGTAAGCCATCCCAGCGATTGAGTACCCTCAAATCTGCTAAAAACAAATATCATAAATCCAGCAAACAAGGCCACCACTGTATAAATCATACTCAATCCTACTTCCATGATGGTTTCACTCAAGGCTTCCCGTAGCGACACATTATTGTGAAACAAATGCCGTCGGAAGGAGGTCATAAAGTGGATGGTGGCATCTACAGTAATCCCAAAAGCTATGCTAAAAACAAGTATGGTACTTGGTTTCAAAGGAACATGAAAGTAACCCATCAAACCACCTGTAACCAATAATGGAAGGATATTGGGAATGACAGAAATAATGATCATTTTAATGGATGGGAACAACAAGCCCATAGTGAGAGAAATGATGAGCAAGGCCCACAGCGTGCTTTGCACCAAACTGCCATACAAGTAGGTATTCCCTTTCAGAAATATGGCTGATGTACCTGTAATGTTTACTTTATATTTATCCTTCGGAAAAATATTATCCGCTATTTGTTTTACATCATCCACCAAGGTATCCATGGCTACACTGCCAATATCCTTCATTTGATAACTGATGCGCATTTTGGACTTGGTGCTGTCAATCATCCCTTCCACCACGCTTCTCTTGCTTCCCGGTTTCTTGTCGGGGAAATAACCCTGAATGGTAGCCATATCCAAAACACTGGGAACCCGATATTGCGCAGGATCTCCCTCGTTTACTGTTTGGTTTGCAAAACTCACCACTTCTGCTACCGACATAGGTTTAGAAAGTTCAGGAAAGCGCCTCATGGCTTTTTGAAAACTATTAACTTTTACAATGGCCTCTGGTTCAGATGCATAACCCGGTTCATTGGTAGTTACCAAAACTTCAAAGGGCATAACACCTCTAAAATTTCTCTGGAAAAACTCCAAATCGCGGTATACTTTAGAAGTGTGTGGAATATCATCCACCATATAAGACAAGGGTTTTAACTTTACTATATAAACCGCACCCAAGAGGGTAACGGCAACAGACCAAAAGTAAATTCTTCTTTTCCGGTTAAATGCATTGAACTTTACCCAACTCAAAAAGTTGGCAACATTTTTATTTTCCAGATGTTGGGTTTGCTTGTCGGATGGGGTTGGTAAAAAACTGTACAGTACAGGAATACCAATAATATTTACAAAGAAGATAATATTTATGGTGATAAAGGCCACAATACCGAATTGCTCTAAAATGGCTGTTTTGGTGAAATAAAAAGTACCAAAACCTATAGCCGTAGTAAAGTTGATGAGAAAAGTAGCCACACCTGTTCTGGCAATAATCCGCTGCAATGCGCGGGCTTTATTGCCATGCCTTCTATATTCTTCGTGGTATTTATTAATAAGGTAAATGCTATTTTGCACCCCCACCACAACCAGTACCGGTGGAAGAATTCCGGTAAGAATGGTAATTTTAAACCCAAGCAAGGCAGTAACCGCAAGCATGGTAAGTACGCCAATTACAATAAACAGCAATGAAATGAGCAGCGTACTAATGCTTCTAAAAAAAGCAAGAATGAGCAGGCCAGTAACAAAGAAAGCAATAATGGTAAACAGGATAATTTCTCTGCGCACATTGGTGGCATATTCTGTTCTAATGAATGGCAGACCACTGTAGTGCATATCCACTTTGTGTTTGGTGCCAAATGCCTCACACATTTCCTGAATTCTTGGGATCAGAATATTCCGTTCATTGGTATTTAAAACAGAATCATTTAATCCAACAACGGCGAGTGCCACATTGCTGGTGTCGTTATACAACAAGCCATGGTAAAATCTCAGGCTTTGGAAAATGTCTTGCACAGAATCCAATTCCTCTTGGGACTTTAAAGGATTCTTAATTAATAAACTGGTCTGAAATTTCTCATTGGAGTCAATAGACAAGTTGTACAATCTTGCAGGGGAAATCACTTCTGTAACTCCGTTAACTGTGGCCAAGTCATTGCACAATTTCAAATAGTCGTTAAACATTCCAAGCTTAAACAACTCTTTGCTTTGAAAGCCAATAGCCAGTTTATTGCCATCTTCTCCAAAAGTCTTCTTGAAATCTACATACACCTTGTAATCGGGGTCATCGGCGGGCACCAGCTTTTGCATGTTGTACCCCAACTCTGCTTTAGAAGCGAAGAATGCGGCAACCGCGGTAAAGCAAGCCAAAAGCACAATACAAATTGTACGATTCTTTAATATAAATGTACCTATACGATCCCACATAATCGGCGCAAAGGTAATAATACCAAGGCAAAAAGGGACAAGAAATATAGGGCATAAAAAAGCCCCTGTGCAAGGCACAGGGGCTTCATTGTGTTTTAATTTCAATTAGTTAGCAGCGGCAACTACTTCAATAGTGATTTCAGCTTTAACTTCTTTGGTTAAGTTTAGATCAGCAGTATAGGTGCCAATGTTTTTAATGTCATCTACAGCAATTTTGCGGCGGTCAACATCAAAACCCTTTTCTTTAATTGCATTGGCAATTTGCAAGGTGGTAACCGAGCCAAATATTTTACCACTGGCTCCGGCTTTCGCCTCGATGGTGATATTCATGCCATTCAATTTTGCACACAATTCTTCTGCATCCTTGCGAATTTTCTCTACTTTAAATGCACGTTGACGAATATCTTCAGCAAGCATTTTCATAGCACTTTCAGTAGCAAGTTTTGCTTTTCCGGTAGGAATTAAAAAATTGCGACCGTATCCACTTTTTACAGTTACTACATCGTCCTTGTGTCCAAGGCTTTTGATGTCTTCATTTAAAATGATCTTCATGACTTCAGTTCTCCTTTAGATTATTTAAGACCATCAGCTACAAAAGGCATAAGGGCAAGGTGACGGGCACGTTTAACGGCCTGGGTAACTTTGCGCTGATACTTTAATGATGTACCGGTGATACGGCGTGGCAAAATTTTGCCTTGTTCGTTTACAAATTTCAACAAAAACTCTTTGTCTTTGTAGTCGATGTACTTAATGCCATGTTTTTTGAAACGGCAGTACTTCTTCTTTTGAAGAACTTGAGGAGTTTGGTTAAAAATAAAATTTACTTCTTTGCTCATGGTTTAGATTCCTTCCTCCTCAATTTCAGCAAGTATCTTTTTCTCGATAGGCTTCGCTGGGGTTTCAACTGGTTTAGGCGTGCTTACTTCACCACGACGGCGTTTGTCGTTGTAAATTACACCGTGCTTGTTTAAGCTAACGGTAAGGTAGCGCAGAACGCGTTCGTCTCTGCGAAATGCAAGTTCAATTTGTTTAACAAAACCAGGATCAGCCTGATATTCAAACAAATGGTAAAAACCCGTGCCTTTCTTTTGGATCGGGTAAGCTAGTTTGGTAAGTCCCCAGTTTTCTTCGTGGACCATTACCCCTCCATTGCCGGTGATCAACTCTCTGTAGCTTGTAACAGCATCTTTCATCTGCTGTTCAGAGAGCACGGGTGTTAATATGATCACGGTTTCATATTGGTTGTGGCTCATTGTTTTTATTCCCCGTTTATTTTCGGGGCTGCAAAAATAGGCAAATGGAGTGTATTTTCAAATGGGTAGGCGCTTTTTTATCTCCATGGAAGCGTTTTTTTATTACGGAACCGGATCGTGCCCGTGTTTGCCCCATGGATGGCAGCTCGCAAACCGCTTTGCAGTTAGCTTAAAGGCCTTAAAAAAGCCGTATTTCTGAAAGGCTTCTACCCCATACTGACTGCATGTTGGGGTAAATCGGCAACTGCTGGGCAAAAGAGGTGAAATGGCATACTGATAAAAACGAATGAGCAAAATTGCCAGTTTATTTACGAGGCGCTTCATCTATCAATTGTTTTAATGCCAATAAAAACCTTTGCTCCAGCAATTTGTAATCAGGCAGGTTATCGCCTGTATAAAACACCGCTATTGCCGCTGTTTTGCCCATTTTATTCAGTGTATCATACCATTTGTGCTTGTGCAATCGGTACAATTCCCTCAACATTCTCTTTATTCTGTTTCGGTCTACAGCGCGTTTAAACTTTTTCTTGCCCACTACAAACATTGCCTGAGCTGGAACTGCTGTAACAGGCAACTCTGTAAACACAATATGAAATCGAATGGGATATTTTGAAATAAAAAAACCGGGCTGAAACAACCCGGATATAATCTTTTGACTGCAAAGTTTTTCTTCTTTGCTAAAAGTATATCTAATGGTATGTGGCTTTTGAGGCTTCACATCCATAAGCAAAAGGCTTAACCTTTATGTCCTCTTTCGTCGGCAGTGGAAAGCTTATGGCGACCACGAGCACGGCGCGCAGCAAGTACACGACGGCCATTGGTGGTGCTCATGCGTTTACGAAAACCGTGACGGTTTCTGCGTTTTGTGTTGGATGGTTGGTAGGTGCGCTTCGTCATGTCTGTCTAATTTTGGGGCTGCAAAGGTAAGAAAATATTTTATCAATTGGTGAAATATGCTCAAAAAAAGTAAAAAGGCATTAGCTCACCCCACTTCCACTGCCAATAACCTCAGCTGGGCTTACAAAAACCAACCTTCCATCTGCAGCTTCTGCCATTAAAATCATCCCCTCACTTTCAATACCCCGCATCTTTCTTGGTGCCAAATTCGCCAACAATACCACTTGTTTATTTACAACCTCCTCTGGGCTATAGTGCAGCGCAATGCCGCTTACAACAGTTCTTGTTTCTACACCCAGTTCCAATGTTAATTTCAACAATTTATCGGCTTTCTCTACTTTTTCCGCAGCCACTATTGTAGCAATCCGCAAATCCAGTTTGGCAAAATCATCATATTGAATTTCAGGCTTTTGCTCCGTGGTGCCACTTTCTGCTTGGCTTGTGTTTGCAACTGGCACCATATCCGCCTTCATGGCATTCAGCTTATTTATTTGTTGGGCCACTACTTCATCTTCCACTTTTGAGAACAAATGTGCCACTTCAGAAAGTTCATGCCCCGCTGGCAATGGTCCTTGTAATTTGGCATTTTTCCAAAATGCTTGCACCAAAAATTCCAATGGCAATAAATTCAGTTGCGCACACAATTTTTGATGGGTAAATGGCAAAAATGGTTCGGAAGCAAATGCCAGGTTTGCGCAAATCTCCAAACTAAAATTCAAAGCATCGGCAGCATACTCTGGTGATTCTTTATAAGATTTCCAAGGTTCGGTTTCAGTTAAAAAGCGGTTGCCTACCCTAGCCATATTCATCAATTCTGATAAGGCATCCCGAAAGCGAAACTCATCCAATGCCAACTTCATTTGATTTAAACATGTTTGCAACTCTATCCTACACGTATTTTTCTTTTCATCATAGGCCCCATTAGAATTTGGCACCTTGCCGTCAAAAAATTTATGGTTTAACACCATTACCCTATTCACAAAATTGGCAAAAATGGAAACCAATTCGCTATTTACACGGGTTTGATAATCTTTCCAAGTGAATTCACTGTCTTTGGTCTCAGGTAAAATACTGCCCAAAACATATCGCAATTCATCTTGTTTGCCAGGGAATTCTTCCAAATATTCATTCAACCATACCGCCCAGTTTCTGCTGGTACTGATTTTATCCCCCTCTAAATTTAAAAATTCATTGGCCGGCACTTGGTTTGGAACCACAAATCCATCACCACGCAAATGCAGCATAGCTGGAAAAATGATGCAATGAAATACAATATTGTCCTTACCAATAAAATGAATCAACTGGCTATCACCGGTCCACCAGTCTTTCCAATCATTTGGGCGCAATTCGCGGGTTGCTGAAATATATCCAATGGGTGCCTCAAACCAAACGTAGAGCACCTTCCCATCTGTATTCTGAAGAGGCACCTTCACCCCCCAATCCAAATCGCGGGTCATGGCCCTAGGCTTCAAACCATCATTAAGCCAACTCTTGCATTGCCCCTGAACATTCGATTTCCAATCTGAATGCCCATGAATGTAGCCATCTAAAAAATCCACCTGTATTTTATCCAAAGGCAAAAACCAATTCTTGGTTGCCTTCAAAACAGGGGCATTTCCACTTAATGCACTGCGTGGATTCTTTAATTCCATCGGACTTAAAGTGCTACCGCATTTCTCACATTGGTCGCCATAAGCATTTTCATTGCCGCAAACCGGACAAGTGCCTACAATATACCTATCAGCCAAAAACTGATTGGCTTCTGCATCAAAATATTGCTCGGTAGTTTCTTCGGTAAATACACCTTTATTATACAGGTCTAAAAAGAATTCTTGGGCGGTTTCTTTATGCACCTCACTGCTGGTTCTGCTGTACACATCAAATGAAACTCCCAAATCTTTAAAACTCTTTCCTATAATATTGTGAAAACGGTCTACAATTTCCTGTGGTGTAACTCCTTCTTTTCTCGCCCTTATGGTTATAGGCACACCATGTTCATCACTGCCACATATAAACAACACTTCTTTGCCCTGATTTCTAAGATAACGCACATAAATATCGGCAGGCAAATACACTCCAGCTACATGGCCAATATGAACGGGACCATTGGCATAAGGCAGGGCTGCTGTAACAGTAATTTTTGACATGATTGGGGCCGCAAACTTAATTAATAATCGCCAACTGATGAAAGTACAGCCCCGATATTGCTAACAATTCAACCCAAAGCACCTACAGTTCTTCAATCAAGCACGACGAACTTGGTTCTAAATGTGGCATTTTCTGAATGAATAATACCAAAATAAATTCCAGGTTTCAAATCTGAAACCGCTTGCTGAAAAACTCCGGGATTTACCCAAATCTTATTTAATTCTTTGCCTTCAATATTATATAAAACCAATTCTCCCGCTTGCGGTATTTCTATATGTATGCAATCATGGGCTGGATTTGGATACGCCAGCAAATCCTTCTTTTTTATTTCTGACAAACCCAACTCCCTCCAAGATGAATCACAATTGATATTTTCTACTACAAAACTGTCTTGATTTTGTTTAAAACCAATGGCCCCTGAAGAATCACAAAGGCTAAACAATTCATTTCCTAGTTCAAAACAGAATTTTGTCCAAAAATGCACTCCAGCATCAATACTTCCAATGTGCTCAACAAACGTATATTTCATTCCATCAGAACATCCACGAACCTGATGAACATGCTGAACTTTCCTTGTTTTTCCATAAATCGAAATGGATTTTATAGAATCAATTACGATGCTTAAAGAATCTCCAAAACCTGTCTTAAATTTAGGAAGTGTATCCCCAGCTTTTGCATTAAAATCATAGTATAAATCCCAAGTACCATTCTCATTTAAACTGTACAATTTATTGCCCTGTGTTTTAAAAAGGCTGTACTTGCCAATGGAATAATATTCCCATCCCCCACTTAGCGAGTCAAATTTCAAGGTATCGCGGTATGGAATGTACCTAGCCCCACCGCTGCCCCATTGCACATGCCGCCCTTGATAAACCTGCTGCTCGGGAAAAAAAGTTTGGGCTTGGGTAAGGGTTGTAAAGCAAAACAATACAATCAATGTAAAATGTTTCATAGAATATGTATTTCTATTTAGACACAAAAAGAAATTCAGTGTTGCCTCTAATTTAATTGAAAATTTAGCACTACAAAAATCGGCTTTGAAGTTCAGGATTTGGCAACCAACATTCATTCTTTTTTCCGAACCATTTGTACCTATTTTTTGCAATAAAATTGTAAACGAAATTTCGAATGAATTTTGGAACTACAATAAATCCATATAAGAATTTCCATGCGCCACTGGTGTTTTTAACAATCCTCAATGCTGCATCAGATTGATAAAATGCGGTATTATTTTCAATTAAAACTACACTATCAATATCAGGTAAAATTCCAAATTGTGTTTTTAATTTTTCACCCATTTCACTTTGCAGAGATGCGAAGGAAAACTGAGCCTTGGGGTCGTGCTGAATGATCCATTGCACGCTAGAGGAGCATAAATTACATACTCCGTCGAACAACACAATTTTTAAATTTCCTACATCCTCCACAATTAGCGCAAGGTGCGTAAATATTCTTTAGATTTTTCCCTGTAATACGGATTTAATTCCGGTGGGGTTTGGCGCAGCAATTCCCTTTCTTGTTGTTTTTGCTTCATATATTCCTGTAGGCTCGGAGGCAGCTGTGGCACATAGTTTCCGGGTTCATTTGCCTCCCTTTTTTCCTCTTGTTGCTGGTTTCTACTCGCTTTTTCGTGTTCCAGCATTCGGGTTTCAATTTCCTTGTGCCTTTGAATCATTTCTGGGGTAATTTGTTTGTTTACCAAATCCCGTTCCTGCTGTTCCATCATATCAGCAGTTTTTTGCAATTCTTTTGCTGCTGCTTTGCCTTCTGGCCCTTGTTGTTCAAGTGATTTGCGCATTTCCTCTAATTGGCGCCTTAGCGATTCTTGCATGAGGGCCATTTTCGCAAACTCTTTATTGAGCTCGCGTTTGCCATCTTGCCCGCCGCTACCACCCTCACTTTGGCCACCCGGTCCGCCTTTTTGACCTTGCCTTTTTTGCTGGGCTTTTGCTTGCATTTGTTTCAGTGACTCACCCAATTGTTTTTGGCCTTCAGAAAGTTTTTTACCGCTGCTTTTTTGGCCTTGTCCGCTATTTTTAGGATTGTTACACGACTTATTTCCACTCGACTTTTGCTTCTGGGCCATTTGCTGCTGCATGTTTTCCATGCTCTCCATAAGCATTACTGCCAAATTGTTCAAGCCAGTCATTACAAACTGCTCTTTTACTGCAGCATCTCTCAGTTGCCTGTCTTTAAGGTGGTCCAGCGCATAATCCATATTGGTATTAATGCGGCTTATTTCTCTTGTAATGAAAGTACTTACCATCGGTTGGCGTTTTGCCAACTCGCGCAAACTGTCTTCCATAAGTGCACAATCCTCTTTTATGGCCATTTGCTTGCGGTTCAACTCCAAATAGCGTGGATTGTAATCCCTTAAGGTGCTGAGTTCCGTAAAAACCTCCTCTTGATTGAAGGAAGATTCCACCAAATGTTCCAGCAACTCTCTTATTTTTTGATAGTCTTCTGCCAGTCTTTTTTCTTTTTCACTTTCTAAACTTTCCTTCATTTTTTTGGCAGCTTCTTTCATTTTTTCTGCGGCATCTTTTTGGTCTTGCGCAGCTTGCTTATTCTTGTTTTTTTCGACAGATTCTTCGGCATCACCCATTTTCTTCTCTGCTTCGGAGGTTTCCTCTTTACCCAGTTCCAACTTCATGGGGTCTTTTAATTCTTTATTCTGTTGTTCTACTTCTTCTATTTCTTTCTGCACATCATCAAGCTCTTGCTTTAGTTTTTCTTGCTCTTGTTTTAGTGCTTCCTTATTTTCTTTTCCCGCATTTTTTGTTTGTTCGGCAAGTTTTTCTTGTTTCTCTGCCAATTTATCAAGGCGTTCTATATTGTCGGTAAGCTTTTGTTCCATTTGGAGTTGTTTATACTGCTCCATTAGCTTTTCCATATCCTTCGCCATATCGCGGTTTTTGTCTTCCAGCTGATTTAATTTATCTTTTAATTTCTCCTTGCTTGCCTGTTTTTCTAATAGTTTTTGAATTTCTTCCATGAGTTTTTTAATCTCAGGATCTTCCATTTGCTTAAACAATTCATCTAGCTGCTTTTGCCTTTCCTTAAACTCATCATTTTTCTGGAATTCTTCTTTTTGCTGTTTCAACTTTTCTTTCTCTTGCTGCATCTTTTCCAGCTGGTTCAGCATCTCTTTCTGTTTGTCGAGCAAGTCTTGAATTTTGGATTTATCATCCCAATTCATATTCTTCTGCCGGTTTATTTGGTCCTGCATCTGCTTGCTTTGTTTCTGAAGTTCTGTGCTGCTTTTATAAGCTTCTTGCATCATATTCTTCACCTTGCTCGCAGTTGCATCGGCTTCCTTTCTTACTTCTTCAATACTTTGGCGGCGCAGTTGGGCCGGCTGGGTGCGGCTACTTTTACTGCCATGAATGCCATCGTTATCCCAAGCCTCAAAATAATATTCCACCTGATCCGATGGGGACATGCCCAAGGCATCCATTTGTAAAATATAGTAAAACGGCACATCAGCACCGGAATTTTGTGTTCTTAATGCAATTGACTTTGTTCCTTTGGCCAATTTTGCAGGATCTTCACTGCTGGTAAATCTGTAGTTAAATGTAACCCGGCTAACACCATAATCATCGGTTGCATTCCCCATAAAATAGAACTGGTGAATGTCTGCACTATCTTCTCTTTTTTCTGCAAATATGCCTGGCCTTTGATCGGGCACTACCCTTACCGAAAATGCAGCAGTATCCACATTTCTAGCCTTGGGATTGCTCAACATCACTTTAAAATTATTGCTGCTGGTAAACCGTTTTTTTAATGAATATCGGCCCCTTGAATTCTCTGCTTTTAACACTTCAGAAACACCATTGCTTACAAATTCCAGCTTACCTGCATCTCTGGTATCAAATGTCCATTCAATTTCGGCTCCTTCAGGCACTACAAAATCGGCTGTACCCGGAAACTTTTCCGCTGTTTTGCCGGTATAAGCCGGATATACAACCCTTGCCTCTGAGCCCGTAAACATGGGCACAGGACTCACCACAACACCATAAGCATCACTGCTAAAGCCAGAAGCTGCAAAGTGCAAACTGCCGCCATTCAATAAGTTCTTTAAGGTATAGGTATAATGCCCATTCTCCTGTTTGAGCATTTTAATTTCTTGAGAGCCAAAATTTACAAATACTTCATCAGGAATGGTTTTGCCTTCTAAACTCAATTCAAGTTGTAAATCAGAGCCCTTATTTACTTCTAAGTTTTTATTCAGCAATACAAAATTAAATGGCGCTTTTCTAGCATAATGCAGGTTGTAGTGAATCAACCTTTCAGCACCATCTGTAATAATTTGTTTTTCAAATAATAATATAGCTAAAAATGCAATTATCGGAATGGCCAAATATTTTGCATACTTGCGGTTGTCATTCAAATTTATGGCTTTAGAAAATGGCACTGGTCTTAACTCAGTGGTTTTTTGTTCAATTCCTGCCAAAACCAAAGAACTATCTGGATGTTGAATGGCCATTTCTTCCAATTGGAGCAAGTTGAGTAATTTGTCTTTTACATCGGAAAAGTGATTGCCAATAATTGTTGCGGCATGCGAATAACTAATCACTTTGCCCAAACGATAGAGTCCCATTAAAGGGCTCAAAATCCAACTGCCCACAACAAAGGCCAATCCTGCCCAAAAACTCCAGAAAAGAATTGCACGAATTCTAGAACCAAAATGGCCATAATATTCGGTAAGGTTTAGAAAAAGAAACAAGCCAAAAAGCAAGGTAAAGCCCAGTAAGACTCCCCTTAGCAGTTGGTTAGCATAATACTTGCGTATAAAGCTATCCAGTTTCTCCCTTATTTCACCCGTGGCCATGTCTTACAAAAATAACGCAATGTGGTGGTAATAGATTCTGTTTTCGGTAAAAAAGTAAACGCATCCGTTAAATTTTTATTTCCACTACCCTTTACCTTTAAACAGATGAGATGATATTCTACCACTTTCTAGCGTAACTAACATTACATTCAATCCGTTCATGCATTGCTACTTTTGACTTGGGATAAACAAAATCCCTAGACCTATTAACCCCACATCATGAACAAATACATTTTAATCGGAATGCTCAGCTTGGGAATAGCTGCATGCGGAGGAAGTCAAGAAAACACCAACACCACAGAACCTGTAAAGTCAATGGTGGATACCGTTGCCATGCAAAAAGAAGCAAAAATGGCCGCAGGAAAGTTGGTTTATGAAAAGGTATGTCAAGCCTGCCACCAGGCTGATGGCAAAGGATTGTCCAAAATGTACCCACCATTAGCTCACTCCGACTATTTGGTGGCTGATATCCCGCGTGCAATTGCAGGAGTAGCAAATGGTTTAAATGGTGAAATTACTGTGAACGGCGAAAAATACAACTTGGTAATGCCCAAAGCTGCACTTACCGATGTTGAAATTGCAGATGCATTCACCTATGTGCTCCACACTTTTACGGATAAAGGAAGAATCGTGCTTGCTACAGAAGTAGCGGCTGTGAGAAAATAATCATTTCCAGGATTGCAGTGAGAAGGTTGGTATTCCCACCTAAGAATTGTTATTTCGGCCAAAATTAATTCAAATCGCCGCATGTCGCCTAAAAACAAAAGAGACTTATCGCCTCAACAAAAGCAAGAACTGCTAACTACTTTAGAAAACAGGTTCAACGCCAATAAAAGCCGGCATGCAGATTTGGAATGGAAGCAGGTTTTACAAAAACTAAATTCCAATGACCAAAAGCTTTGGTCATTGCTCCAAATGGAGGAATTAGGCGGAGAGCCCGATGTGGTGGGTTACGATGCCAAAACCGATTCCATCATGTTTTTTGATTGTTCTGCAGAAAGTCCCAAAGAAAGAAGAAGTATCTGTTATGACCATGAAGCTCTAGAGGCCAGAAAAGAGAACAAACCTGCAAATAGTGCTGTTCAAATGTCCTTAGATATAGGTGTGGAGTTACTAACAGAGGACCAATACCGGATGTTGCAAACTTTGGGCAATTTCGACACCAAAACCTCAAGTTGGGTGCTGACTCCTGCTGCCATTAGAAAACGAGGTGGGGCCATATTCTGCGACCGCAGGTACGACCATGTATTTGTGTACCACAACGGGGCAGAATCCTATTATGCGGCCCGAGGTTTTAGGGCTTGTTTGTATCTGTAATTGGCAAGCCGTTTCTGCGTCTCAAATTTTACAATTCCAAAATAGTGTATTCTACCCTAGTCCATTAAACCCTTGCATCTGGGCATTGCGGTCATTCTAAATTTTCTGTCGATATAGCAATTTTACGTAAATTTGGAACATAATTTGGTGCAGCTTGCAACTTAGCATCGCACCAAATAAGAAAACCAAAATACCATGTCATCCATTAAGAAATACTTACCTTGGACTCTTAGGGTCCTGCTTTTTGCCCTCTTTATGTTGTCTGCTATTGCCAAAATGTTTCCCCTTTGGTCTTTCGAAAAACAACTCGTGGATTTGGGTATTGCATCTTGGTGTGCCTCGCACTACCTAGCACGCTTAATTATAGGTTTTGAATTGGCACTGGGAATTGCCATTTTACAAGGGAATTATCTAAAGAAAATTATTATACCAGTTACCATATTGCTGTTGGTAGCTTTCAATATTCATTTGTCCATTCAAATGTACCAGCATGGCGCCATGAATGGGAACTGCGGTTGCTTTGGTCAATTAATACCCATGACGCCGCTGGAGGCATTTGTTAAAAACCTGATTACTATCGGACTATTGGTCTATTTATATACCCAAGTTTCTGATAAGGAAAAAGGCCAAAATAGATTCATGCCATTGTGGTTAATCGGCACTACATCAGCGTTGGTAATGTTCCTGTTCTTTCCATTTTGCCCTTGCCCAAAACCTGAAGTAAAATTGCCAGTAGTTGCAGTTCAACAAGACAGCAGCATGGTCGTAAATACAGATACATTAATAAAACCAGACTCTATAAAAATGGCATCGAAACCAGAAATTAAAGAGGAAGAAAAGCCAGAAGAAAAAGGCCCCAAAAAAATCAATTCTGTATTCACTTCTTTTACAACTTTTGGAAATAAAACAACTGATTTAAATTCCGGTAAAAAAATAGTGTGCATGTTCTCTGCCGGTTGCGACCATTGTCAGGAAACAGCAAAGGCATTGGCCAAACTCGCCAGAGAAGATAAAAATTTCCCTGAAATGTATATCTTATTTATGGACGAAGAAACCTATAAAATTCCGGAATTTTTCACCATTGCAGGACGCACATTTCCCTACACAGTAATAGATATTCCCAAATTCTGGCAAGTAATTGGAGATGGAAATTCTACACCGGGGGTATTTTATTTGTGGAATGGAAATTTAATAAAATCTTACGCAGGAACTGAAGACAATAAATTCAATGCTGCGGGTTTAAAACAAGCCATCAACAAAAAATAAATCTCAATTGCCCAACTGTGCCCGAGGCACTACCCAAATATAAAACCCGAAAACTTAAATTATGAGAACACTTAAACTTCAAATGCAAACATCCATAGATGGATTTATTGCAGGCCCAAATGGCGAAATGGACTGGCTAGAACACCACTGGACAGACGATATTAAAAAAGTGGTTCATTCCATTACCCAAAATGTAGACACCATTGTACTTGGCCGGAAATTGGCAGAAGGATTTATTCCACACTGGACCGCAGAACTAGAAGATGTCGACCCAGAAGAGGGTGCTGAAATATTTGTAAATACCCCAAAAGTGGTGTTTACAAAAACCATTGAAAACAGCAGCTGGGAAAATACCACTTTAGCGAAAGGCCCTTTGCGCGAAGAAATTATGGAACTCAAGCACAGAGAAGGAAAAGACATGATAGTTTATGGAGGATGTGAATTTGTTTCCGCATTAATCAAAGACCGATTGATTGATGAACTTTTTCTATTTGTAAATCCTATGGCTTTGGGCAAAGGGTTGTCTATTTTTTCAAATCTAGAAATCTACCAACATTACCACATTGCCCATGTTCAAAAATTTGATTGCGGAATTGTACTTTTAAATTATCAATTGAAAGATTAATTCAATTGTGTAATAACAAAGAATTCTTTATTGGCAAGTGCTTATAGGGTTCATTAGACTTCATTCTTGCTGAGAAGAGATGATTTTTTATTAAGGCAGATTCATTCAAAATATTTTTACAATTCTTTAACCAAAATATATGGCTTTAAATTGCGGGTGCACATTTCAAGTTATATATTGCGGCCCAATTAATAAAATCTGAAAACACCTGTTTTGGCTTTTATTCATTTTGATAGTTTAAAAGCCAGAAAATATGCGATTTTATATCACCTTTTTTATCACCATTTTTTGTGCGCGTTTCGCATTTTCACAAAATCCGGTAAACCAACGAAATCAAAAAGGGAAAATCTATGCCTATTGGGGATGGAGCAATGAGTGGTATACAAAATCAAACATAACATTTACTGGAGAAGATTACCATTTTACATTAGAAAAAACAGTGGCCAAAGACCGTCAATCTCCCTTTGATTTTGACACCTATTTTAATCCGGGAAATGTTACCATCCCACAATACAATTTTAGATTGGGGTATTTTATTTCAGATAAGTGGAATATTTCAATTGGAATTGACCATATGAAATATGTGATGCAACAAAACCAAACAGTAAAAATAACTGGGAAAATTGCAAACTCCTACACCCCGTACAATGGAGTTTATAACCATAATGATATCGCCCTCACTCCCGATTTTCTCAAATTTGAACATACAGATGGTTTGAATTACCTCAATTCAGAAATGCGGTATTTTAGTTCTTTAGCTACTTGGAATAAAGTACAAATCCATTATTTGGCAGGTGCCGGTATTGGCGCACTAGTGCCAAGAACAAATACTACCTTGCTCAATAAAGAACGCTATGATGAATTTCATTTGGCAGGTTATGGATTGGGCGCTGTGGCCGGATTAAACATTACTTTTTACAAATACTTTTTTATACAAACCGAATTAAAATCTGGATTCATCAATATGCCGGATATTAGAACTACAAAATTTATTGAAGATAAGGCAAAACAGCATTTTTATTTTATGCAGCATAATTTTGTTTTGGGTGCCATTTTCCCCATTTACAAAAAATAATTGGGTTGTTATTTTGATAAAATTCTGGCGAATTTTTCCATTACAATTCCGGCGGCAATAGCTGCATTTAAGCTTTCAGCTTTGCCATAGCCAGGAATGGTGATTTTCTGATTGATTACAGCTGCAACCTCCTCACGAATGCCATGAGATTCAGATCCCACAACCAAACAAATAGGTGCTTGGGGTACATAATCTGAGAGGGAAACACCATTTAAAAAACATCCCACAGCTGATTTTCCCTTTAAAAAACCCACCAAATCCGCATAAATAAAACTGCATCGGGTAAATGAACCCATAGTAGAGCTCAATGCTTTGGGATTGTAAAAATCAGTACAATCTTCAGAAAGTACTATCTGGTGAATTCCAAACCAATCTGCTGTGCGAATAATAGTACCCAAATTGCCTGGATCCGAAATTCCATCCAAACACAAAGTGATAGCAGCTTGAGAATTCAAATCTGTGGGTTTAAATTCAAGGGTATTGGCAACAGCCAAAACTCCAGGTGCAGTGCTGAAACTGCTGAGCTTTTGCATTTCCTTCTCATCAATAATTTCAGCCATGGGTGGGATTTCATTTTTAGTGATGTAGGCTTTAGTGACCAAAATATGCTGTATATCATACCGGCTGTGGATTAATTCATCAACTCCTTTGCGGCCTTCCACTGTGAATTGGCCGTATTTTTGCCTGTACTTAGGCATTTTAAGTGATGCTATTGTTTTAAGTAGGTTCTGAGATGGCATGTAAACGCAGCAAATATCCCAAATTCGAAGTTGGAATCACAGCCTTATTTTTAGCTGCGTTGTTTTTAGTAGGTTGTGGTGTGGGTAAAACCATTCCCAAAGGTTCTCACCTATTGAAGAAAAACAAAGTGCTCATTCAAGGCAATGTGCCTTCTAGTGAAATCAATGCCCAAATTTTACACCGGCCGAACAAACGGGTGATCTTTGAAAAAGTACCCATTTATTTATGGGCCTACGCCCTGGGAACAAACAAAAGGCATCCAGAAAAAAGCGATTCCACCAAATTGCGCAGAAAGCTCAGAAATGACTATGGCGAACCCCCAATTTTGGTCGACAGCACTTTTGTGCATTTATCTGCAGATAATATCCAGAACTACCTGTTTAATATTGGATATTTTGATGCTGTGGTTACTACAGAAATAAAATACAGCAAGAAAAAAGCAAAAGTAAAATACTTTGTAAATACGGGAACAGCATACCGCATCAATTCAGTATTCATGACCCCTGCCGACAGTACTTTTTTGCCTGCCATGCAAAAAATGGCTGATGACAATGATTTCTTTAGGCTTTGGTGGCCCATAAATTTAAATAAATTGGATGATGCCCGGAATTACATGGCTACTTTGCTCAGAAATGAAGGGTATTATACTGTAAATGCAGAATCATTTAGGTTTGTGGTGGATACCCTGAATGCCAAAAAAGAGGGTGCGCTAATTATGGTAATGGAAAACCAGGCGGATGGGAGTAAACATGCCAAATACCATTATGGTAAAGTTACCCTAAAATTGGAAACCAGCCCAGTTTACCAAAGAACCAAAAATCCTGATGTGGTATATGCCAATGGCAAAAGACTGGAGCTGAACCATTACCCCATTCAGCCAAACACCATTTCAAGATTAATATACATTGATTCAGGGAATGCATACAGTCAAAAATCTGGCGAACAAACCTACCAATCTCTGGTGCAAACAGGGTTGTTTTCTTTGGTAGATGTGCGCTACTATGTAGATACAGGCTTAAAAACCATTGAGACCATTATCGATGCAAAAACCTCACCCCGTATGGCATTTTCTTTGGAACCACAAGGCTTGTATTCACCGCAAGGAACCTTGGGAACCAATTTTCAAACCAGCAGCCAACGCAGTTTCGGTCTTGCCGGAATACTTTCATTTACCAATAAAAACTTGGGTAAAAATGCTGAGAATTTGCGCATCAGTTCCATTACTTCTTATGAGGCCATTATAAAGGTTGACAACAAAAGCAACCTCTTGTATGGCGTACAACAAGGATTTAATGCCAGTTTAAGCTTGCCCCACTTTAATTTATTAAATACCATTGGCAAGAACAACAAATCACTTCAGCGCAATTCGGTTATTTCACTGTCATACCAATATGAAAAAAATCCAAACTTCCTGCGCAGTGCCATTCCAGCAAGTTTAACTTTTCAGTTTGTTCAACCCAATTTTAGTTGGTACTACACCCCTACAGAGGTGAGTTTTAACCGCAATATTCTATCGCCAGATTATTTGAAAACATTCCCAGTGGCTGACAGCATTTTTATTAGTCGGGTATTTACCAATCAATTTTTAACGGCCGCCAAAGTGGGATTTATATATGCAAACAACCACCAAAAACCAGGTCAAACTTATTTGTTTACCCGACTAGGGTTTGAAAGCAGCGGCAACATACACCGCACCATTAGAAAACTAACTGAGAGCAATTTTAGGAGTGACTCAGCTTATACCCTTTTTGGCTTACAGTATTTTCAATATGCAAAAATTGAGGGTGAGATTCGACTGAAACAAAATATAGATGAGTTGAACAGCATAGCGTTGCGCGTGAATTCGGGCATTGCGGTACCTTATGGGAATAGCAAATACATTCCGTATGATAAGCGCTACTTTATTGGAGGCAGCAACAGTTTAAGGGCATGGCGACCAAGGCGACTGGGACCTGGAACTACTACCGATGCTTCAAACTCATTGATTGACCGGTCGGGAGAATTTTTACTTGAAGGAAATTTGGAATATCGATTTACGGTAATCAAACACCTTATGGAAAG
>JADYZD010000130.1 GCA_020853295.1 Bacteroidia bacterium
CACGGGCCATGCCACAGTTGGCAACAAAATCTGGAATCACAGCCATGTTCTCATCTGCAAGCCTAGAAATGGGACCCATAAAGATTTCTTTATCAGCAAATGGCACATTGGCTCCGCAACTAATCACTTCTATTCCCGATTTAATCATGCGGTCTACTTGCTCTTCGGTAATTAACCTGCTGGCAGCACCAGGGATAAAAATTTCTGCAGGTATGTCCCAAATTCTTTCATGTACTTCCTCAAAAGAAAGCATGTTGTGGGCTACCAACTTATTGCCATCTCGGTTTACAAACAATTCGCAAACCTCTTCGTATCCCAAACCCTTTTCACTGATAATTCCACCATCACGGTCTATAATACCCGCTATTCTAACTCCATATTTGGTCAAATAAAATGCAGCAGCCGCGGCAACATTGCCCCAACCCTGTATAATGGCCAATTTGCCATTCATAAATCCACCATATACTTCGTAGTAATGCTTTACAGCTTCGGCAACACCCCAGCCTGTTATCATGTCTGCAACAGTATAACCTTTGCTTAAATCAGGGGTAAGGCGTTCATCTGAAATGGGCAACACCACACCTTCTTGCAAGCGGCTTATTGCACGCAGTTTTTCCTCTGCGGTATAGCTTTTCAAATGCCCATTTACGGTACCTTCTTGTGGATGCAGCAATCCATTGGCTGCGGTCATTGGGATTACCTCATGTATTTCGTCTACATTCAAATCACCCCCAGTTCCATAATAATGTTTGAGTATGGGATACACAGCTTTGTACCAGCGTTCTAAGACCCCTTTTTTACGGGGATCAGAGGGGTCAAAGTTGATACCAGATTTGGCACCCCCAATAGGCGGACCAGCTACGGTAAACTTTACCTCCATGGTTTTTGCAAGGCTTTCAACTTCACGCTTGTCTAGGCCTTTGCGCATGCGGGTACCACCACCGGCACTGCCATTTCGCAGTGAATTAATTACAATCCAGCCCTCAGCTTCAGTTTCACTGTCTTTCCATTCAAATACGATTTCAGGCCTTTTGCCCTCAAATTTTCCTATCAGTTGTTCTAAGTTCACGCTATTCGGTTATGAAATGATGTTTGAAAAATTGCCATTTAGCGCACCAGCTACCGTTGCGGCAGCGGCTCCAGTTGCGCTGTTTTGTGTGTTTTGTTGGTTGTGTACCCTCATGGCGCCTAAAAGTCCAAATACCAATGCCTCTTTATAGTCCACTATATCTTTTGAAGGAATTACAATTTCCGCTTCGGTTTCCGATTTTAAGTGATCAATCAAACAGGTGTTATGAACGCCACCGCCTGTTACCAATATGCGTTTCCCTAAGCCATTGTCGCCCACCAAATCGTCGATAGAATTGGCAATTTGCTGCGCAATGTGCATGACCAAGGTTTTCATTTTGTTTTCAACCGATTCGGTATCATATTCTCTTACGATATGCCAGAATTCTTTATTGATCCAGTCCCTGCCCAAAGATTTGGGATAGGCAGCTTTATAAAATGGAATTTCGTTTAAGTGGTTAAGCAAAGGATAAATGGCACTTCCACTCTCTGCAATCATGCCACCATCGTCGTATTTTTTGCCTTTATCTCTGGCCAATCGGTTCAATATAATATTGCATGGGGCGATATCAAATGCCACCCTACTTCCATTCTGTACAGAGCTAATATTGCAAAAGCCGCCCAGATTTAAGCACATGTCGTACTCTCCAAAAAACAACTCATCACCAAGTCCAACCAAAGGTGCACCTTGTCCACCCAAGGCCACATCGGCACGGCGAAAATCTGAAACAACAGGCAAATTTGAAACGGCACTAAGGGTAGCTCCATCGCCGATTTGGCTGGTAATCCAGCCTTGGGGGTCGTGGAAAACAGTATGTCCATGAGAGGCTACAAGGTCAGCAGTTTCATTGTTTTCGCTTAAAAATTTATTCACCAACTCACCCAGATACCGACCAAAAAACACATCGGTTTTTACAAAAACTTCAGAGTTTTGGTACCTCAATTGAGACAATCTAACACGCCATTTCTCTTCAAAAGGCACCGTTTGGGTAGCAATAATTGAATAATTCCATTGGCCATTTTCCTGAGTTAGGGCAGCCAAACAGAGGTCAACTCCATCCATACTGCTGCCACTCATGATTCCTAATACTTTCATTCGCCCGAGCTTTCTTTAAGGCGCAAAAATAGGTTTTCCTAACGAGTGAGACCAATTCCTGAAGATTTTGGTCAAATTTTGCTGTGCAATTGCGTTTCTTTCGGAAAATATAAAAAATCCAAACCTCTGATTACCTTTGTTCTCCCAACATTACTACCTCCCCAATTGGAACGCCGTAAATTTCTCTCCGCTGCCGCGCTTTTGGCCATTTCACCATCCTTAGGTGCTGAAATTTTTCCCAAAACCACTATGCCTTCTCTCCCCTCCATGCCCAATGAGGAAGATTGGAATACCATAAGAAATTTATTTCCCTTAAAGTCTGATAAGATTTTTTTAAACAACGGCACCATGGGCATTACACCCCTGCCGGTTTTGCATTACATGCAACATGCATTTCTTGAAACTGCCGAAAACGGCTCTTATCCCTCTCACAATGATGACTTACAAAAACTGTTGGGTGGCTTAATAGGCGCAGAGCTGGATGAATTGACCATCACCAAAAATGTAAGCGAAGGGACCAATCACGTATGTTGGGGAATTCCTCTAAAAAAGAAGGATGAGGTAATTCTAACTACCCATGAGCATGTTGGCGGGGCTTTGCCTTGGATCAACCGAGCAAGATTGGAGGGAATTGTAATTAAAACAATAAATCCAGGCAAAACAGCAGCTGAAACCTTAAAGAATATTGAAGCTGCCATTACCAAAAAAACCCGCGTAATTGCAGTGCCACACATTCCCTGTACTATAGGTCAAATATTTCCTGTAAAAGAGATTTGTGCATTGGCCAGAAGCAAAAATATCATTTCTGCAATTGATGGTGCACATCCCTTGGGTATGTTGAGTTTTAATGTAAAAGAAATTGGCTGTGATTACTACTACGGATGCCTGCACAAATGGGCGTTAGGGCCTTTAGGCGTTGGATTCTTATATATCAATAAAACCATATTGGATCAAACGCGTTGTACCCACATTGCAGCTTATAGCAATACTGATTTTAATATGAATGCAACACCACCCACTATGGGCGGTTTGGTGAATACAGCACACCGTTTTACTTATGGCACTTATTGCGGACCCTTATGGAGTGGTGCAGTAAAAGCCCTTGAATTTTATAAGCACATTGGTCCCGAAAGAATTGAAAAAAGAAGTCGAGGATTAACCACTACTTTGCAAAATAAATTGCTTGAATTTGGCAATAAAATTGAAATGTTAACCCCAACTGAAGAGATTAGCAGGGGCTGTCAAATTGGTTTTAGAATAAAAAATAACAATCCAAAAGCGAATCAAGAATTTATTTCAGAATGCAATAAAAAACGAATCATTCTTCGCTATGTGGGTGAATCGGGGATAGATTGTGTTCGCGTTTCAACACACTATTACAACAATGAAACAGAGGTAGAAAGGTTGATTGAAGAATTAAAAACGTTCCTTGGTTAATACAAATTTTTCAGCGGCTTCCTTTATTCATGCCTGGGAAAAAGGCGAAAAAACATTTGAAATTTTCACCTCAGGCTCTACCTCAGAACCCAAACCTATTTTACTCAGTAGGGCGGCAATGGAATGCAGCGCTGTGGCCACTGGTAAGTTTTTAAATGTACTCAAAAATGACAGCATTTTTTGCTGTATTCCCATTTCAAAAATTGGGGGCTTGATGCAATTGGTGAGAAGTATGGTTTGGGGAAATCCTATTGAAATTGTAGAACCTTCTGCCAATCCTTTATTGGACTACTCAGGAAAGCATTCCATCATCTCACTTACTGCCATGCAATTGCAGCATATTGTGAATGATGAAAAAAGCAAGCAGGCACTCAATACCTTCAGGATTGTTTTAATTGGCGGTGGAGCCATTCACCAAGAACTTGAAAACGTGTTGTTGCAACTCCAACCTGTTTTTTACCATACTTATGGCATGACCGAAACCTGCTCCCATATTGCTTTGAGAAAGTTGGGTTCAGGGGCTTTTTTTACCCCATTGCCCGGAATTCAAGTTCAAATAAATGAACAGCATTGCTTGGAAATTTGTGGTTGTGTTACTGAAAACAAATGGATTTCTACCCATGATATTGTAGAATTAAATTCCAATTCATTTAAAATTATTGGCAGGCTGGATGCAATTATCAATAGTGGTGGTATAAAAATTCCGGCAGAAAAAATAGAGCATTCAATTTCAGATCACTTTAACATTCCATTAGATGCACTTTTGTTGGTGGGTATCCCCGACAAAATATACCAGGAGAAAGCGGTGCTAGTCATCAACAAGGCAATTTACTCAAATGTACTTACCACCGATTTCTCGTTCATAGAAAATCCATTTTTTAGGCCCAAATCCATCGTATATTTGGACGATTTTATTTATACCGAAACACATAAAATAAACAGACAGGAAATGAAAATATATGCTGCCGAAGAAATGGGTAAAATCTCTTAATTAATCATTATTTAACAGCAACCCCATCAACCACATTTTTGAGTTTCTGATAAAGCCTATAATAGGCTGAATCTCTTTCTGTAAAAGTGGCTGCGCCAGAATTGTCGCCCTGATAAACCCGAATAAATTGATACATATTGTCAGGTTTTTCATAAGGTACCGATGGCAATATTTTGGCTGCTTCTGATATGATTTCCTGTGCCTTTTTTGAACCTATATTCCCAATTTTTGCTACAGGAATTAACCAAGTATTTAAACTATCAATATCCCCATTTGACTTTAATGTCCATGCCAACACAGTGCCCGTAAAACCACCGCCTTCTCCAAAAACTATAGAGTCCTGTGTTGTTTTATTGTTGCTTGTGTCTTTGGTTTTTACACTTCCACAAGCAATTATTCCTAAAACAAAAAGGAGTAAAAAAGTTTTAAAAAACATTGGTTAATGCGTCTGAATTTTCTTTAAAAAACACATACAAACAGGCCAACACAGCAGCCAAGCCAACAAACCTTATAATGCCCGAAAATAGGTTTCGTTTCAAAAATTCTTGGGGCAAATTCAAGTTTCTCATTTTTATATTTTGCAACAGGCCCACAAAAATGTTGTACCCCATAAAAGCACCAAAGTACCAGAAAAGCCCCGTCATTGGCTCCACCCTAAAATTGTAAATGATGAGTAAGAAAGAAATAATAATGGCACCAAGTGCCAATACCGTCCATTTTCTGGTGGCGGCCATTGCAGTATTTAAACCCTCTTTTTGCTCGGCATTTAAAAACTTGAGTCCTTTCTCAGAAACAACCCTAGCCAAAATGGTGAGAAAAACAAAAACAATGAGGCCAATAGCCAGTATTTTCATATTGCAAAGGAAAACAATAAAACCCAACTGCCC
>JADYZD010000131.1 GCA_020853295.1 Bacteroidia bacterium
CTTCAAAGATTTCAGCTTCAATTGCAGCCTTATCTTTTTCTTCAAATTTAAAAATAATCTTACCCATTATGGTAGTGCAAAGGTAACAATGCAAATTGGATTGAGTTTTATAAAAAAAAAGTCCCGGCAAAACCGGGACTTTCTCGAACTACTCATAAAAGAACTTAGAACATGGGCAACGGCATATGCTTTGCCGGTTCTGGTTTTTCTGGTTTAAAAAGGTAAAGTGAAGCACAAATCTCGTGACTCGAACCACCGATTTTGGCTTGTGAACCCAAATTAATACCATAATTGTATCCCACCCTTAAGTTGCCTGATGAAACACCAAGTGTAGCCATTACACTGCTGGCCTTATAGCTGTATGTGTGGTAACCCACCCCTACATTAAAAACCTGGTTTTGTAATGCTAAACCTCCTGCAATTTCATTGAAGGTGCCTGTTTTAACATAGTGCACATAAGGGATAATTTGGTTGATGGCTTTCATAGGATCTCCTTGGGTAGGAATGCTATAGCCTGCCATAACCCTAATGCCCATTGGCTCTTTGTTTTCAATTCCACCAGAATTGTTAAAGGCCGTATTGGGTTGGTTTGCATTGTTTAAACTGGCTGATAGATAAATAGACTTAGTATTAAATGCGATTCCAGCACCCAAACCAAAGTAATTTTTCTGGGTAGCTTCTAATGATTCGCGGGTTTCATATTTAACGCCGTTGTACGGATCTATCATATCTTCAAAAATGGCAGGTGAGCTGTTAAAACTCTTGGTGCGCATTCCACCTTGAAAACCAGCGCGCAGGTAAGCAGCATCGCTAAGTTTTATGTTTAGGCGGTACATTAAATTTACACCGTTCAATGTAGCCATTTTGTAGTTGGCTTCACTGCGAATTGCACCTACACCAAATGCACCTACTCCTCCTTTGCTAAACTCTGCTGTAGCAGCATATTCGCGCCAAGGGCTACCTAGGTTGCCATAATATGTGTGATAACCCATGGTTACTTTATTGCCACCATCGGCACAAAGCAAGGCAGGGTTGGATATAGCAGCTTGACCATAAGACTGGTTTAACTGCAATTCTTGAGCTTGTATATATTGCGCACCACCAAAAAGTAAGATGCCAGCGCAAAAAATGATTGATTTTTTCATGTTTGTTTTTTTGTTTTTAAAGACCATTATTTGCGAATTGACACCACACCATTTTCACTGCGTTTTTTACCTGTAAAATCAGTATACTCAGCAAACCAAGCATAATTGCCTGCTTGCAATACCTCATCTGATCCATCAAGCTTACCATTCCATTTCTTGTTTATGTCTGTAGTGGTAAACAACACACGTCCACGACTATCAATTACATTTAAAGAGAATGAAGTAATTCCGCTGAAAATACCCACTGCACCAAAAGCATCATTCAAGTTATCCGTATTTGGAGTAAATGCATTTGGGAAATACAGGGTATAGCCATTTTCAACCAATACATTTACAGAATCGGCATCTGAGCAAGCATCTACGGTACTAGAAACCAAAACCACTTTGTAAGTTCCTGGTTTGGTGTAAGTGCATGTATCTGTGCTATTGGTGCTATTGCGGCCATTAAAACCAAAATTCCAATTGCTGTAATCGCCAAATAAGCTATTGTCGCTGAAGCTTACCATAGGATCTAAAACGGAAGTTTTTAAAGTGCTTGCATAAATATTTGCTTGTGGTTGGCGGAATACTTTTGCTTCTTTGGTTATGCTGGATTCACAGTTTTTGTCAGATTTTACAGTCAGATTGACCATATAGTTGCCAAAACTGGTATAGGTATGGCTAGGACTAACACTGCTAGCGGTACTTCCGTCACCAAAAGTCCAAGCATTGGTAGCAATGCTACCGCTGCTTACATTACTGGTGTTGTTAAAAGTACTTGCCAAACCTTGGCATACGTTGGCTACAGTAAAGTTGGCTACAGGCTTAGGCCAAACAGAAGCATTGCCACTTGAAGTAGCGAAGCAACCTTTATCGGTAGTACCTTTTAGACTAACACTGTAAGTACCTGCAGATGCATAGGTGTGCATGGGGCTAATTTCAGCAGAGGTTTGTCCATCGCCAAAAGCCCAATCGTATGAAGCCATAAAGCCTGTACCCACGCCGCTGGTGTTGGTAAACTTATTTTCTAGACCTAAACAAACGTTGTCGCTAGTAAAGGATACTGTTGGGTTTGGCCAAGCGGTATATGTTGCAGAATTGGTGCCTTTACAGCCTTTGTCGGTAGTACCTTCAAGTGTAACCAGGTAATTTCCACTGCTGTTATAAGTATGAGTAGGATTGGCAACAGCAGAACTTGTGGCATCGCCAAAATTCCATGTGAAATTGCCAAATGAACCCCCATTGCTAACTGTACTGTTGTTTAAGAACTGCACACTCGTTTTTTCACAAGAGTTGTTAAAACTAAAGGTGATTACAGGCATTGGACTCACAGATACCAGTTTAGAAACAGGAACAGAAACACAACCTTTGTCGCTGGTATTTACCAATGTTATGGTATAATCCCCAGCAGCAGCGTATGTTTTTGTTGGAGCAGCAGATTTGCTGAAGGTATTGTCACCAAATGTCCATTCATTGGTATAACTGCCCGATGAAATACTGGAAGTATTGTTCATCGTGAAGTTATGGCCAGTTAAGCATGTAGTTGGTGTTGTAGTATTAAATCCTGCCACAGGTACATCATTGGTGGTTACAGTTTTGGTTATGCTGTTGATACAACCATTGGGTGAGGTCACAGTGAGTGTCACATTGTTATTACCAGGACCAGGATAAGTGTAAGTAGGGTTCATACTTGTGGATGTATTACCTCCACCGAAATTCCACAAATTGGATGCAGCATCCACACTGTAGTTTGTAAACTCAGTTGGAGTTCCCAAGCATTCTTCAGTAGCTGAAAACTGCGCCACTGGCATACTGTAAATCACTATGTCCTTGTTTGTTGAATCGGTACAACCCGTATTTGCAGTGGCAATAAGTCGAATGTTATATGAACCCGATTGGGCATATGTGGGTGCAGGCGTTTGCGCAGTGCTAAAAGTACCATTTCCTAAATTCCATTTATAAGTAAGTGTTCCTGCCGATATGCTGCTTAAATTGGCCAAAGTAGGGGCTGCGTCTAAACAACTGTTCGTAGCCGTAAACGATGCTTTGGGACTTGGATTTACAATGATGGTTTTTCGAATTGTGTCTTGGCATCCTCGATTGGTTTGCACTGTATGTAACACGCTATAAGTGCCAGTAGTTGAGTACAAATGTTTTGGGTTTTTGTCATAGGATTCTGAACCATCGGCAAACTGATAATACTGGTATCCTGGGTCTAATTTAGAATTGCCAAAACTATTTACCGTTGTAAGATCTTTAAACTGCACTTCATGTCCATCGCAGGCCAAATCATTGGTGAAATTAACCACTGGCAAAGGATAAACTATATGATTTACTGTAGCGGTGTCTTTACAACCCTTATCACTGGTAGTGATCATTCTCACAGTATAGTTACCAAAAGTGGAGTACTGGTGGTATACTTGGTAACCAGAACCAGTGGTATTGTCGCCAAAATTCCAGTCATAACTGCTTAAAGAGCCTGTTTGCACATAGCTAGGATTGACATCAAAATAATGGTCAATTTTCGGACAATTGTTCCAGCTATAATCTTGAATATAGGCTACAGGCTGGGGATGCACAATTACTGTTTTTACAACGTCTGCAGAACATTTTGATAAAGAGGCATTATAGGCCTTCAGGGTTACAGTTTTTGTGCCAGCATAAGCATAACCATGGCTTACAGGGCTACCAGTAGCCGTGGTAGTATCTCCAAAATTCCAATTTCTGGTTAAAGTATTTCCAGATGCAATAGAACCAGAAGCGGTAAATGTAAAATTATCGGTTTCATTGCATTGGGCAGCATTGTTTATAGAAAAATTCGTAGTGGTTGGCAATGCTCCGAGTGTAAAAGCTGGAGTTGGTGCACCAGTATAAGCCCTGTCAACCAGCCTCCAACGCAGGCGGTAACCTGTTCCATAAGGAAGGTTGTTTGGCATATTGAAACCAAACCAAGCAAACGGCGTAGATGAACCAAAACCATAGTAGGGTTGACTTGGATAAGATGCTATAGTTGTAGGACTAGAAAAACTACCAGACCCATCTGATAATTCCACATACAAACCGCCAGAAGCACCTAATTGTAGCCAAAATTTTGAGTTAAAAACTGCAAAATCTCCACCACAGAATGAAGTTTTAGCTGTTCCTGAAAATCCATCTAGCACATTGACACCATCCATATCATAATTTAAAACCTCAGTACCTAAAGAAACTGATGGGTCAGTGGTAGCGTATTTTCTTACCCGAATCCAATCCACTTGAGATGCTGCGGTACCTCCATTTAAGTTTCCAATTCCAATTTGCACAGCTGATGGCTTTGTTGGAGTTGAAGGAAGTGTATAGCTACCACTTGGCCAATTGAATTTTGCGTCATTGGTCGCATTCCAGCCCAAAGACCAAATTCCGGCCAAAGTTCCACCAGTAGTGCTGCCACCGTAGGTGCAAGTGCGACCTACAGCAGAAGGGGAATTTGTACCATAATGCATAGTAGCACCAAAAGAATTGAATAATCCACAAACTTGTCCAGCCCCATTAGCAAACTGATGAATAGATGGCCAATTGCCAGATGCACTATTAAATTTTGCTTCTGTCCAAATAGGGTAATTGTAAGTAGTGGTAGAAACAGCAAGGGCATAAGTTGAGTTGGAAAAACTCACTGCTCCTCCACTTACAGATATTGTACCACCTGATATTTCAGTAGACCATGCTCCGCTAAGACCCGACCCATTAAAGTCATCTATAAAATCAAATACATTAGCAGCATTGGAAAAAGAACTATAAATATTTAGTGGATCACTATAATACATATAGTAGGTGTTATTGCCATTTACAATTGAAGTTGGTTTAATCCAAATTATGGTGCTGGAAGTATTCATGCCACTTTCAATAAAATAAGGGAGATCGTTGCAACTTCCATCAGTAATTCGAATATCATCTCCATTAGACTTCATTTTTCCAGCAGACACCAAGGCTGAAGTATTAATGGTTAACTTTACCTGAAAATTTGAAAGTGTACCAAGGGTATTGTTTACTGTTATTGGTTGACGGTATTGTAAATTCACATGACAATACGGTTGAGCACTGAGTAACGCAAAAAAGCCGCTACAAAGAGCAGATATGATTAGTTTTTTCATGGCTTAGTTGTTGGTTATTTGAAAAACACTAGATTCTGGAATTTGAATATTTTCCTTAAACTTCCAAAACAAATGTAATGGCGCGGTAGTCGAACATTCTCCTTTTACATCTTGGTGGGCCGTTAACGAAATGCTGGCCACATTTTCGGGCTCTAAAGGACTTTGAATAACAAATTTAGGAATGGTCCAAGTTGCAGTTTTGGCCTCATCTGTAGTGTTTTCAAAACGCAAAAACATGCTGTTTGTCATTGCACAGCTTGGGCTAAGCTGGTAATAAACTTTTACACCGTCAGTCTCAGTGAGCAAAACCCACTGGTCTTTTGGTTTGTTCATTCGAAGCACTTTGTGCCCTCGATACCCCAATGCCGGCAAGCAGAATTAGGGCAATTAGATAAATTTTTTTCATAGTTTAGTTTAGGTTTCAACTTCAATAATAGGGGTTCTTTATTGAAACTTCCAAACTACACACTTCAAATTGCCTTTAATAAATGTGAATTATGTAACATAACTTACAGATATACATATTTTTAAATTTGTGATATTCATAAGATAAAATCCCATATTCGTAAGTTTATACAAAGTCGGTTCCTGACCATACAAGTATTTGTGGTGTTTTGTTTTAATTTCGCAGCCCATGAATTTTGAACTAACCGAAGAACACCTGGCCGTTCAGCAAGCAGCGCGTGAGTTTGCACAAACAGAATTGTTGCCTGGAGTAATTGAACGCGATAACGAACAGAAGTTTCCGGCAGAGCAAATCAAAAAGCTTGGTGAATTGGGCTTTATGGGCATGATGGTAGATCCCAAATACGGCGGTAGCGGTATGGATACCATTAGCTATGTGCTTGCAATGGAAGAAATTTCCAAAATAGATGCATCTGTTTCTGTGGTAATGAGTGTAAACAACAGCTTGGTATGCTGGGGTTTGGAAACTTTTGGCAATGAAGAACAAAAACAGAAGTATTTGGTGCCTTTGGCCAAAGGTGAAATTATAGGAGCCTTTTTGCTTTCTGAACCTGAGGCAGGCAGTGATGCTACCAGTCAACGCACTTTGGCCGAAGATAAAGGCGACCATTATCTGGTAAATGGAACAAAAAACTGGATTACCAATGGCAATAGCGCCAGCGTTTATTTGGTGATGACCCAAACCGATGTAGCAAAAGGGCATAAAGGAATAAATGCGTTAATTATTGAAAAAAACAGCCCTGGAGTTACAGTAGGCAAAAAAGAAGATAAGCTTGGTATTCGTGGTAGTGATACCCACAGCATCATGTTTCAGGATGTAAAAGTGCCAAAGGAAAACAGAATAGGTGAAGATGGTTTTGGTTTCACCTTTGCCATGAAAACCTTAGCTGGTGGCCGTATTGGTATTGCTTCCCAAGCACTAGGCATTGCCAGCGGTGCCTTTGAATTGGCCTTGAAATATTCTAAAGAACGCAAAGCTTTTGGTACCGAAATCATGAACCACCAAGCCATTGCGTTTAAATTGGCAGATATGGCTACCGAAATTGAAGCCTCAAGGTTGTTGTGTTTAAGGGCTGCTTGGTTAAAAGACCAGCATTTGGATTATGGCCGTGCCAGCAGTATGGCAAAATTGTTTGCCAGTGAAACCGCAATGAAAACCACTGTTGAAGCAGTGCAAGTTCACGGTGGATACGGCTATGTAAAAGAATACCATGTAGAACGCTTGATGCGCGATGCTAAAATTACCCAAATTTATGAAGGTACCAGTGAGGTACAAAGGGTAGTAATTAGCAGAGACATTTTAAAGGGCTAGTACAAACCTTGTCTAATTGAAGAGGCCGCGGCCTTTCATGCCGCGGGCTCTTTGTTAATATCTGTCTATAGGAATTAAAATCCCCCGTTGATGATTTTTATGGCGTAATAGGCCAATGCAGCCACCAATCCACTTACAGGTATGGTAAGGATCCATGCCCATAGTAAACTTACAGTAACTCCCCAGCGCACTGCACTTAGTCGCTTGGTCA
>JADYZD010000132.1 GCA_020853295.1 Bacteroidia bacterium
ATCCCACAGGTAGAATATCAAATGCAACAAAGTGCTTCTGCAATTGTGATTGGTCTGAATGCCAACCAGAACAAGCTCATTTATGGGCTTGGGTTTAGAAAAACCAGGAATCAATACCGAATTGGGGATGCTATTGCAGCAACTATTGGCTACAATTTCAAAGGTTTCCGGCTTATATACAGTTATGAAGATGTTCCTTCATATGGCCGCAGTGCTAAACCAGCATCCCACGAATTGTCGCTAAGGTACTGCTGGAAAACAAAGCAAACCAAGCCGAAGTTTTGTAATGCACTGAATTAGAACCAAGTCCCTTATCCCCAATCTCCATTTTCAAACCACCGGTTAAGGCATATCTGCATGCCCAATTGTCATAGATTTGGGCAAGTTGTCCCAAACTCAGATTTCCATACAATCACCTATTTGTTAATTATATGTTTATTTATTATTACGCACCTCAAAGGTGGAGTTGCATTCTATTTTATTAATTTTCAAACACTTACTAAAACAAACCCCCATCGCTTAATATTTTCTTAACATTGGTTTAACTTAATATTTTTATTGGCCCAATTTCTTTGCGCTTAAATTAACAATGAATAAACATCTAAAGAACCTAAGCGTAACTCTATGTTTGCTATTAATTCATTTTATGGCAATGGCGCAAACCGACTCGTCGGCCATGAAACCTTCAGAACTCAAAACCCATAAAAGCGGCAATTGGGCAGATAAAGTAAGCATTAGGGGATACATGCAAACGCGCTATAACCGTCTTTTAGAAACCAATTCACAACTAAAATGCGAACAGTGCGATAAATCTTGGGGTGATGGAGGTGGATTTTTCGTGCGTCGGATGCGCATTATATTCTACGGTCAAATATCCGACCAAGTGTATTTTTATATACAACCCGATTTTGCATCTTCAGCAGGAACAACGGGTCATATTGCCCAACTTAGAGATGCCTATTTGGATTTGGGAATTGACAAAAAGAATGAATTCCGCTTCAGAATTGGTCAAAGCAAAGTTCCATTTGGTTTTGAAAACATGCAATCCAGTCAAAACCGTTTGCCTCTTGACCGAAATGATGCATTGAACAGCGCAGTTTCAAACGAACGCGATTTGGGAATCTATTTCTATTGGGCTCCTGAAAAAGTAAGAAAATTGTACAGCTCCTTGGTAAAGGACGGTTTAAAAGGTTCTGGCGACTATGGTGTATTTGCTTTTGGAGCTTATAACGGACAAACTGCCAACCAAGTAGAGAGAAACGATAGGCCCCATTTGGTAAGCCGCATTTCATATCCCATTGAATTGGGCAAACAAATCATTGAACCAGGAATTCAGGCGTATAGCGGCAAATTCGTATTGCTTTCCACCAGCTCTAAGGTTAAAAAGGTGAGCAATCTTGAATATCTAGACCAGCGCGCAGCAGCTTCATTTATATTATATCCAAAACCATTTGGAATACAAGCAGAGTACAATGTTGGAAAAGGCCCTGAATTTAATAAAGCTACAGATTCAATTGAAACACGTTCATTAAAAGGAGGCTATGTAACATTGTCTTATTTCATTCAAATGAAAAAACAAATTATAATTCCTTTTGTACGTGGGCAATTTTATGAGGGTGGTAAAAAACACGAATTGGATGCCAGAAGCTATAACGTAAAAGAACTCGAATTGGGCTTAGAATGGCAGCCATGGAAAACATTTGAACTGGTGGTTATGTACACATTTTCAGAAAGGCGTTTTGAGGATTATACCCTAAAAAACAATTTTCAGAAAGGACAATTGCTTAGAATTCAAGCACAATTCAATTTTTAATCAGCCCCTATTTTAAATTCCATTTAAAAAAATCAATACAGTTATTCAGAATTGAATAAATATTGATTATTTTGTGGCTATGAATTCTGCTGATGTACAAGTAAAAATTGCGCAGCTCACACAACAACTCAAAGACCATAATTACCGTTATTATGTGCTTGCAGAGCCCTATATTTCCGACCTTGAATTCGACCGTTTGTTAAAGGAACTGCAATTTCTGGAAAACGAATTTCCCGAATTTGCCGACCCCAATAGTCCTACAAAAGTAGTCGGTGGTGGCCTCAATGCCGATTTTGTAACTGTTCCCCACCGTCGCCGTATGATGTCTTTGGGCAATACTTATAGCGAGGAAGAGCTGCGCGATTTTGATGCACGGGTAAAGAAAACCACCGGTGCAGAAGTAGAATACATCTGTGAACTTAAAATTGATGGATTGGCCATTTCCCTATTTTATGAAAATGGAACCCTGGTGCAGGCCGTTACCCGCGGCGATGGAGTGCAAGGCGATGATGTTACAGAAAATGTAAAAACCATACGCAGCCTTGCCAAACAACTGCATGGCAATTATTTGCCTTCATTTGAAATTAGGGGTGAAATTTTCATGCACCGAAAGGGTTTTGACAAACTCAATGATGAGAGAATTGCAAAAGGTGAAGAACCCTACGCAAATCCAAGAAATGTAGCCTCAGGCTCGCTAAAAATTAAAGACATTGCCGAAGTGGCCAAACGTCCATTGGACATTACCCTATACCATTTTTTGGCTGATGACATTCCATTTACCACCCATTTTGAAGCCATTGAAGCTGCGCACTCCTGGGGCTTAAAAACGGCACCCCAAACCAAAGTTTGCAAAGGGGTGGATGAGATTTTAGACTTCTTGCATTATTGGGATAAAGAACGACACAACCTCAGTTTTGATACCGATGGAGTGGTAATAAAGGTGAACAATCTGGCTTTACAAGATGAATTGGGCTTTACTGCTAAAGTACCCCGCTGGGCCATTGCCTATAAATTTCAAACTGAAAGTGCTACCACTACCCTGCTCAACATTACTTATCAGGTTGGCCGTACAGGTTCCATTACCCCAGTAGCAGAATTGCAACCCGTGCACCTTTTGGGCACTACAGTAAAGCGGGCTTCTTTGCACAATGCCAATGAAATTGAACGGCTCGATGTGAGAATCGGCGATACCGTTTTTGTAGAAAAAGGGGGTGAAATCATTCCCAAAATTACCGGTGTCGATTTTTCACAAAGAAAACCCGATTCTCAAGCTGTAAGCTACATCACCCATTGTCCTGAATGTGCAACAGCACTCATACGCAACGAAGGCGAAGCCAACCATTATTGTCCAAATGAGGATGGTTGCAAACCCCAGATTATTGGCAAAATAGAACATTTTGTTGCCCGCAAAGCCATGGATATCGACAGTATTGGATCAGAAGCCATAGAGCTGCTCAAGAAATACGATTTGGTGCACAATGTAGCTGATTTGTATGACCTTACTGAAGAAAGCTTTGCAGTAATAAAAGCTGCCGAAGATTGGAAAACCGACCGAAGTGGATTTGTAAACAACATATTAAACGGCATAGAAGCCAGCAAGAAAATCACTTTTGAAAGAATGCTCTTTGGTTTGGGCATTCGCTATGTTGGAGAAACAGTCGCAAAAAAATTGGCTGTTGCCTTTGGCAATATGGAAGCCTTAAGCAAGGCCGATAAAGAAGCCTTAATTGCAGTAGATGAAATTGGAGAACGCATAGCAGACAGCATCATTCAGTGGTTTGGCAGAACCGAACATCAAGAACTTGTTTTGCGATTAAAGCAGGCAGGACTGCAAATGGAAACCCAAGGTGTGGCGGCAAAACTGTCGGACACCCTCTCGGGACTCACTTTTGTAATTTCTGGAGTGTTTACCAAATTCAGTCGGGATGAGGCCAAGGCAATCATTGAAGCGAATGGTGGCAAAACTTCTGGCAGTGTAAGTGGTAAAACCGATTATTTGTTGGCTGGTGAGGGAATGGGACCTGCAAAATTGGAGAAAGCCAGCAGTTTGGGTGTTAAAATAATGTCGGAAGTTGATTTGTTAGAAATGCTTGGAAACCCACAAACAACAAGTCAAAACCAAAGTACCCTATTTTAAGCCAAGGCCATAAATGCTGATTTGGTGCATTTTTTGCTTAACATTGCAATACTGTGGCCAAGGGATTAAAATACAGTATTGGAATTAGGGCGCTTAAAAAACGCATAGGATTACAAAAGCAAGTTCGCCGTTTTCCTCCTTTTAGCGAAGTGAAGGAAGTGCTTCTTGCTTGGGATGAAGCCCAGTTAGAAAGTGATCAGAAACACATAGAAAAGTTTGTGAAATTTTGGGAAAGTCATGGAAAACATGTGATTAAAGTGGTGTATTTTCACAAGCGTAAAAAAGACAAAATTCCAGCAGTTCCAGATGCCAATACCTTGCACTTAAGCCGCTTGGATTTCAATCCATTTGGCATGCCCAAAACCCCGCAGGTAAAGAAAATAATGTCAACCCCATTCGATTGTTTTATCAACTTAAACATGGATGGAAGACTGCCATTAAAAAGCCTTGCAGGATTCACAAAATCTACCTGCAGAATTGGCTATAACCGCCACAAAACTTTTGATTTTTATGACCTTATTTTGGGCAATCCAGATGACAATAGAATTGATCATTTCATAAAAGATTTGGAATATTACCTGCAAAAAATAGGTTAGTATTCCATTTTAAATCCCAATTATAGCGGGAATCCCACATTTCATTTTTTAAAAATACTGTCTTAAAAAAAGACGTAATTTTGCCACAAATTCCTATGAAAAAATTCCACGGCACAGGCACAGCCCTTATCACCCCATTTAAAAAAGATTATACCGTAGATACAGATGCATTGGGCAAATTGGTTGAACACCAAATTGCAAACGGCACCAATTATTTTGTAGTACTGGGACCTACTGGTGAAAGCGCTACCCTGAGCAGCGAGGAAAAACAGTTGGTAATTGCAACCATTGTTGAGGCCAACAACAACCGTTTGCCGTTGGTTTTGGGCATTGGCGGCAACAATACTGCCGATGTTTGCGATCAAATGCGCCAAACCGATACCAGCCGATTTGATGCTATACTTTCAGTAAGTCCGTTTTACAACAAACCCAATCAAGAAGGCATATACCAGCATTATAAGGCCATTTCAAATGCTACGCCTAAACCCGTAATTATATACAATGTACCCAGCCGCACAGGCAGCAACATGAGTTGGGAAACCCAGTGCAGAATTGCGGAATTGCCCAATATGTTGGCTACTAAAGAAGCCAGTGGCAATATGGAACAAGTAATGCAATTGATGGCACGCAAACCCGATGATTTTTTGGTGATAAGTGGTGATGATGCCCTTACGTTTCCCATGATGGCTTGTGGAGCTGTGGGCGTAATTTCAGTAATCAACCATGCATATCCCAAGCAGTTTAGCAGCATGGTGCGCGAAGCACTTGAAGGCAATTGGGCAACAGCAAAAATGCTCCACCGCCAAACATTAGAAGGTGCCATGGCCATTTTTGCAGATGGAAGTCCAGGTGGAATAAAAGTGATGCTCAATGAAATGGGAATCTGTGAAAACGTGGTTCGCTTGCCCCTTTGGCCAGTAAGTGAAACCGTAGAAAAAAGATTGAGGGCATTGGTTTTGCCCCAATAATCCTTGGGTACACAAGATGAGTCAAACCATCATCCATTTGGATGTATGGCATTGTTTGCAGCAATTGCTGTTTTCATTTAATTTGCGGTTTTATTTAATGAAACCCAATAGAACTAGCGAAAATTTCCATAAACCCATTCAATTTGCTGGTGGTTTATTTAATCTTTTTAATACAGAAAAAACCAACATTTTAGTTACTTCTCAATTCAATAATAATTTTATTTACTCCAGAATTAAAATTGGCTTGGTTCTCATCTTAATTTTATTTATATTCACTTATAAATTAGGCGTTAATGTACTCACTTTATCCTCGCTGGGAGGTGTTTTATTTGTTTTTATTGTGTATTTAAATTTTACATTAAACCACTTATATATTTGGGAATTTGGTGAAGATATTTTCACCAAAAAACAAATCATAAGAAGAACAAAAAGCACTTACCATTACACCGAAATCAGCACATACCAAGAACGTATGCGGTTTGGCACCGTTTCAAGAAACGAAACTATCCCCAATTATAAGGAAACTGCTTTTTGGATGAAAAATAAAGAAGCCTTGTATTTTGATGCCATAGATTTTGTGAATTATGAAGAAATGAATGCCGTTTTTTTAGAACGATGCGAGGCACACGCCGTTCCAAAAGCAGAATACCGCGATTAAATGCCCAATTCTGCAAAAAAGAATGCACTTATGTGGTGCATTTTGCTTGAAATTGCTCAAATTTGTAAGGTTACATGAATCCAAACTTAGATGCCAATTCTGACAACCTGAACAAGGTGGATAAAGACATTGAAAAAGTGCTGCGGCCGCAGCATTTCGATGATTTTACTGGGCAGGAAAAATTGCTGGAAAACCTGCAAATTTTTGTACAGGCGGCAAAAATGCGTGGGGAAGCTTTGGACCATATTCTACTTCATGGCCCTCCAGGCTTGGGAAAAACCACCTTGAGCTATATTGTGGCCAATGAATTGGGCTCAAACATGAAAATCACCAGCGGTCCGGTATTGGAAAAACCAGGAGACTTGGCTGGTTTGCTCACCAATTTATCAGACGGGGATGTATTGTTTATTGATGAAATTCACCGCTTGAGTCCGGTAATTGAGGAATATTTGTACAGTGCCATGGAAGACTATAAAATCGACATTATGATTGATACAGGTCCAAATGCGCGCAGTGTTCAAATTGCATTAAATCCATTTACATTGGTTGGTGCTACCACCCGCAGCGGATTGCTTACAGCGCCCTTGCGTGCGCGATTTGGAATCAATTTTAGACTGGAATATTATACGGCGGAAGTGCTCAGTAGAATTGTAATGCGAAGTGCCGGAATTCTGAACACCCCCATAAAAGAGCAGGCCGCGTATGAAATTGCCCGCCGCAGCAGGGGTACCCCGCGGATTGCGAATGCATTGTTGCGACGCACCCGCGATTTTGCGCAAATCAAAGGCAATGGAACCATCACACTAGACATTGCTCAGTTTGCATTAACAGCACTCAATGTAGATGCCCATGGATTGGATGAAATGGATAATAGGATATTGGCTGCCATTATTGACAAATTTAAAGGAGGGCCTGTGGGCCTCAACACCATTGCCACTGCTGTAGGTGAAGAAAGCGGCACCATTGAAGAAGTTTATGAGCCATTTTTAATTCAAGAAGGCTAGATTCAACGCACCGCCCGCGGACGCGAAGCCACCCACCTCGCTTACCAGCACTTGGGAAAACTTAAAACCCGGGGACCGGAACTATTTTAGTTATCAGTTATTAATTATGAATTATTAGTTGTAATTCTACACCAATAAATAATGGCGAAAAGTATAATTCAAGAAAAAACATTTCAATTTTCTTTGAAAATTATCAATACCTATCAAAACCTAAAAACTGCAAAAGAATTTGACCTTGGACGTCAGCTTTTGAGATCTGGCACATCCATAGGAGCCAATGTGGTTGAGGGGAAACACGCACAAAGCACATTGGATTTTATACATAAATTATCCATTGCACAAAAAGAAGCGGCAGAAACAGAATATTGGATTTTACTACTAAAAGAAAGCAATATTATTCCCCACGAAAATGCCGATTTACTGCTGATTGATTGTGTTGAAATACAAAAGATAATTGCTGCAATTATTACTACTTTAAAAAAGAAATCAAACAAATAATTCATAACTGATAATTCATAACTCATAATTAATAACTTTTGTCTTCAAAATCCCCACTCAGCAAAACAATTAAACAGCTTTCAAAAACGGCTGGTTTCATCGACTGTGGCATTGCGGTAGCGAGAAGATTGGATGAAGAAGAAGCGAAACTTAAAAATTGGCTTAACCAAGGATTTCATGCTGAAATGCAATACATGGAAAACCATTTTGAAAAGCGCTTGGACCCCACATTATTGGTACCCGGTTCAAAAAGTGTGATTTCATTTCTATACAATTATTTCCCAGCAGAATCTCAAAATAAAGAGGCGCCAATAATTGCAAAATATGCCTACGGCGAAGATTACCACACGGTAATTAAAGACAAATTGTACAGCTTGGTTCAAGAATTACAGCAACAAATCGGCACTTTCAATTACCGAATTTTCGTAGACAGTGCTCCCGTTATGGAACGCCAATGGGCGGCATTATCAGGACTTGGCTGGATAGGCAAAAACAGTTTGTTGTTGCGCAAAGGCCTGGGTTCTTATTTTTTTATAGGCAGCATCATTTGCGACTTGGATTTGGAACCCGACACACCTGTAACCGACCACTGTGGCACCTGCACAGCCTGCATAGATGCTTGTCCCACCCAAGCCATTGTTGCCAACCAGGTAGTGGATGCGGGCAAATGCATTTCTTACCTCACTATTGAAAAGAAAGGTGATATCCCTGTTGAATTTCAGGATCAAATGAGCAATCGAATTTTCGGCTGCGACATTTGTCAGGAAGTATGTCCATGGAACCACTTTAGCATCCCGCACCAAGAACCACGTTTTGAACCCAATTCTTGGATTCAATGGAACAAAAAGGATTGGGAAACAATGGATGAGGTGCTGTTTGAAAGCCATTTCTCCTTGTCGCCACTAAAACGGGCGGGATTTTTAAAATTAAAAAACACCTTAAACCACCTGGATTAAATCTGTTTACATGTTGTCTAAAACCTTTGAGTACATAGTGTTTTCGAGGCAGTAAAGAGTTGTAATTTCGCAGCGTGGGAGAACAAATTCAATCAGCCCTGATTTCTGTCTTTTATAAAGACGGGTTAGAGCCTAGTATCAGAGAACTGCATAAAAATGGTGTTACTTTATATTCTACAGGTGGAACACGAAAATTCATTGAAGACATGTCGATTCCTTGTGTTGCGGTGGAGAATGTTACTGGCTATCCAAGCATTCTTGGCGGTCGTGTAAAAACATTGCATCCGAAAGTATTTGGTGGCATATTGGCAAGAAGGGAAAATGCTCAGGATATGGAAGAAATATCACAATATGAGATTCCCCTTTTCGACTTGGTAATTGTGGATTTGTACCCATTCTCTGAAACGGTTAGTGCTGGTGGCAGTGAGGCAGATATTATCGAAAAAATCGATATTGGTGGTGTTTCTTTAATACGCGCAGCGGCCAAGAACTTCCAGCATACGGCTATTGTAGCCAACAAAGACGATTATGCCTATTTCTTCAACCAATTGCAAACTGGCAATATTGATATCAGTACGCGCAAAGAATTGGCAAAACGTGCATTTAAAACCACTGCAAATTACGACACCCAAATTGGCAAATGGTTTTCTGGCGACAAAGTATATCCCCTAAGGTATGGTGAAAATCCACACCAAAAAGGTGAATTCCACGGCAATCTTGATGCTGCTTTTGAAAAACTACAAGGCAAAGAACTCAGTTATAACAATTTGTTGGATGTAGACAGTGCCTTATGCCTGCTCAACGATTTTGATCCAAATACAGGTGCTACGTTTATCATTGTGAAACACAACAATGCCTGCGGTGTGGCTACACGCAATTATATTGACAATGCATGGAAAGATGCCTTGGCCTGCGACCCCGTAAGTGCTTTTGGTGGGGTTTTGGCCACAAATAGAAAAATCACTTCTGAGGTTGCTGCTGAAATTGATAAATTGTTTTTTGAGGTATTGTTGGCACCTGAATACGATGCCGCTGCAATTGAAATTCTATCGGCAAAGAAAAACCGCATAGTAATTAAAACCCTTGAAGTGCATTTAAAAACACCAACCATTCGCACCGTATTAAATGGCGAATTGTTGCAAGAACGCGATTTGGCTCTAGAAACCAGGGTCAACATGACACCGACAACAACCAAAACGCCTACCGACAGTGAATTTGCAGATTTGGAATTTGCCTTAAAAATGGTAAAACACACCAAAAGCAATACCATTGTTTTGGTAAAAAATCAACAACTATTGGCCAGTGGCACAGGCCAAACCAGCCGTGTAGATGCATTGAAACAAGCCATTGAAAAAGCGAGTCGTTTTGGCTTTGATTTGGATGGCGCTGTAATGGCAAGTGATGCTTTTTTCCCGTTCCCCGATTGCGTTGAAATAGCAGACAAAGCGGGCATTACCGCAGTTGTACAGCCCGGCGGAAGTATCAAAGACCAAGAGAGCATCGACTATTGCAATGCCAATGGAATGGCCATGGTAACTACTGGAATTCGCCACTTTAAACACTAACATTTTGTACCCCATTTTAAGGTCAATATTGTTCCTTTTTTCTGCAGAAAAAGCGCATTATTTGGCAATGGATTTGTTAAATTTTGGAATGAAATTGCCAATTTTTAACAGCATTTTAAAAAAGAGTTTTGCATCCAAATCCACAAAAAAAACAGAATTTTTGGGCATGCAATTTCCCAATAGAATTGGCCTCGCTGCTGGATTTGACAAAAATGCAAAATGGTTGCATTTGTTAAAAACTTTGGGCTTTGGACATGTAGAAGTAGGTACAGTTACCCCACTTGCACAACCCGGAAATCCTGCACCCAGATTGTTTAGATTAAAGCGCGATAAAGCACTAATTAACCGAATGGGTTTTAACAATGAAGGATTGGATGCTATGGTAAAACGGCTTAAAAGCAGACCTGATGGCCTCATTGTTGGTGGCAATATTGGCAAAAACAAAGTCACACCCAATGAAAATGCCATTGCAGATTATGTAAAATGCTATTTGGCATTAAATGAATATGTAGATTATATAGTGGTGAATGTGAGTTCTCCCAATACTCCTGGTTTGCGTGAATTGCAAGACAAAACATTTTTAAAAGAACTTTTTGAAACATTAAATGCACTTCGTGCCAGCCAGAAACTGCAAAAACCCATACTGTTAAAAATAGCGCCCGATTTGGCATTTAGCGCGCTAGATGAGATAATTGAAACCGTAAATGAAACTGGAATTGATGGAATTATTGCTACCAATACCACCATTTCAAGAGAGCAACTTCGCACCCCAAAAGAAATTATTAATGAAATAGGTGCAGGTGGGCTTAGCGGCAAACCTGTATTTGCAAAAAGCAATGAAATTTTAACTTATTTAAGGCAGCATTTGGGACCCAATTACCCCATTATTGGAGTTGGTGGTGTAATGAATGCAGAAGATATGGTTACAAAACTGTCTGCAGGTGCTGATCTTGTTCAAATCTACACTGGATTCATTTATTCAGGCCCTTGGATGGTGAAAAAATGGGCTTCACAATAAGCTTAGCCTTTCATCTTTCTTCCCATTATTTCTAAATATTGAACAATCACAAACTGTTTGTTCAATAAAAAACCGCGTAAAGCTATACAGTATTGGTTTCAGAAACCCATTTTTTTTATACATTTGTTCTGCATTTCAATTCAAATGACCAACTCTACACGCTTCTTCTTACCTGCAATACTCATGGTTTTTATTGCCGGTTGTGGTAAAAAATCCCCTGAAACTGATACCCGATTTGATGGCAATAGGAAAATGGTGGCCTTATTGGACAGTTTGGCAAAATCCGCAGACCCAGTTGTAAACTTTTACTTAAGTGCAAAACGTGCGGAACGCATGCGCACCCATCAGCCTGCTTTCAAATCAGAAATCGAAAAGTTGATGTGGAACAAAACCTACTACAACGAACTGCTGAATGCGGGAAAAACAGAAGATGCCGCATTGGGATTTAATTTCTTGCTCACCGATACAAAATATGCCACCATCATGGATAAAAAAATGCGCAATGAATTGGAGCAATTGTTGGCCGTTTCTTATTTACGCACTGGTGAATTGCAAAATTGCGTGGTAAACCATACCTCACAATCCTGTATTGTTCCCATTCAAAAGGAGGGACAACACAAATTGAGAACTGGTTCTGAAAATGCCATTAGAACGTATTTGTCCATTTTAGAAACTGAACCCAATGACTTAAATTCTAGGTGGTTGCTCAACATTGCTGCAATGACCTTGGGCCAATACCCCGATCAAGTACCTGCAAAATACCTCATACCTATTGAAACTTTCCAAAATGCAAAACCAGGGGGTGCCGGGTTTAAAGACAGGGCATTGACCTGGGTTTGGATGTAGATGGATTGGCTGGTGGCAGTGTAATTGAAGATTTTAACAACGATGGTTTGTTGGATATATTCTGCACATCTTATGGGCTGTCGGATCAATGTCGCTTGTTTTTTAACAATGGAGAAGGAGGTTTTAACGAGGTAACCGAATCGGCACAACTTAAAGGCATCACTGGTGGATTAAATGCAAAGCAGGCCGATTACGACAATGACGGATTTACCGATATCCTCATTCTTCGCGGTGCTTGGCTGGATAAAGGAGGTGAATTCCCCAACTCTTTACTGCACAACAACGGTGATGGCACTTTTAGTGATGTTACCTTTCAAGCTGGCATGGTCAATTTTAGACCTACTGAAACTGCAGCCTGGGCCGATTTTGATTTGGATGGATTGTTGGATGTTTTTGTAGCCAATGAAAACAATCCTCAAAATCAATATCCCTGCGAATTGTGGCGCAACAATGGCAATGGCACATTTACCGATATTGCCAAAGAACTGGGTATAGATGGCAACTTTGGCTTTGTAAAAGGTGTAAATATTAGCGATTTCAACAACGATGGATTGCCCGATTTGTATCTATCTGTACTTGCTGGAGGCATGAAAAAAGGCAAAAGCAATGA
>JADYZD010000133.1 GCA_020853295.1 Bacteroidia bacterium
ATGAAATTGTCAATAGTGCGGGTACTGGGATACACATTGTAACCCCAAACGGTTTGCAAAATTTTCTCACGACTTACCACCTGACCTTTATTTTCAATCAACAATTTTAACAGCATGGTTTCTTTTTTGGTTAGCATAAATTCACCTTCAGTGCCTTTGGCTTCATAGCTGTCGAAATTGATATAATTGTCGCCAAAAGTAAACTCCACCAATGTAAATGGATTTTCGTTTTTGGGTGCAGCCCTACCTATGAGTTTTTGAACCCTAAGTAATAGTTCTTCTAAATTAAACGGTTTGGTTAAGTAATCATCGCCACCTTTTTTCAAGCCTGCAATGCGGTCTTGGGTGGTATTTCTTGCCGAAAGAAATAGGATAGGAACCACGGCATTGGTGAGCCTAATGTTTTCAGTAGCGGTAAGACCATCAACATGCGGCAGCATAACGTCCATGATAATCAGGTCGAAATTTTCTTCTTTTATGCGTTGCAACGCATCCACACCATCTTTGGCGTGCGACACCTTGTAGCCTTCGTTTTCTAAATTGAGTTTTACGAGGTCTGCAATGTCGTGTTCATCTTCTACGAGTAAAATTCTGTACTGTTTCATGTCGTTAATTATTAAAGGGTTAAACTTTGTTCCTGAATACAATTTTAAACACAGAACCTGATGGAATATTGTCTTCCACATAAATTATGGCTTTGTGCTGACGCAATATTTTGGACACCAAATACAATCCGAGTCCTGAACCCGCGCTGCCACGGGTATTTTCATCGCCAATGCGATAAAACTTGCGAAAAATATTACGTTTCTCTGAAACTGGAATTCCAATTCCCTGATCTCCAACACTTAAGGCCACCCTTCCTTTTTCTATATAGGTGTGTATTTGTATCTTTTCTTCGCCGGGTTTGCTGTATTTTACTGCGTTTGATACCAAGTTGCTCAGCGCCATTCCCAGTTGATCTCTGTCACCTGTAATCGCCAAATCTGGCTCAAATTGCATGTCAATTGTCGCAGAATCTGGAATGCTGCTTTTGATGTCTTCCATCACCTCGGTTACCATATCCTGCAGTACTATTATTTGCTCAGAATGCGGTCTTTGTATGCTCTCCAAACGGGTAATCATCAACACATGGTCCATCATTTTGCCCAAGCGCATTAAATTTTTATCGGCAAGTGCAAGCAATTTTTTCTGGTTCGTTTTTTCTTCTGGTATTTCTCGCGCTGCGGTTTCTATAGCCAGTTTTGCAGATGCAACAGGGGTTTTTAGCTCATGGGTTACTGCCAATAGAAAATTGTTTTGTTGCTGGTTTACCGTTAAAATTCTGTTTAAAAACAAAAACATGGCAATGCTAATAACCAACATAATGATGCCCATAGTTGCGCCTTCACTAATCCATTTGGCTTTTTTTCTTCTGAATTTTTCATGTTCAGCCTTTATTACCGATGGTTTTATGAAAATATGAAAACTCTTAGAGAGTTGTTGGCCTGCTTTAAAATTGATATCGTAATTGGGGAATTTGGTGAGTACATAATTTTTAAGGGCCACAGTGTCGGTTTCAATGGTTTTGCCATTGTAGATAAATGGCATTGTAGCATCACTTACAAACCTTCCATGGATCATATTGTGGCTGGTTTCACCAGCAGCATGTATGCTATCGGTTTGCAATATTTCCATGCGCATCACCTTTTCACTTTCACCATACCGAATGAGGGAATAGGTCCACCAGAAAAAGGCAGAAAACATGTAAAGTGTTACAAAAAGTATGGTTAAATTGAGCTTGACTTTGGAATTCACATTCATTCTGAAAAAAACAAAGTAACAATATATTTATGGTATGCCCCAAATTGGGTTATTTCGAACCGAATTATTACAAACGCATGATGGTATCCAATGAATGTATTGAACTAATAAAAAGCACCGTAGGTGAGCAACATGTTCATACCCAAAATATAGAAAACTATGGCCGAGATTATACCGAAGATTTGTTCTTTGCCCCACAAATAGTGGTAAAGCCTGGCTCTGCTGCGGAGGTGGCAGCTGTGCTTCGATTGTGCAATGAACATAAAATTTCAGTGTACACCAGAGGGGCTGGTACCGGCCTTAGTGGTGGCAGTTTGCCAGTGAGTAGTGGTATCGTATTGGCCATGGAACGCTTGAATAAGATTTTGAAGATTGATGAACAAAATTTTCAAGGAACAGTAGAACCTGGTGTCATTAATGAAGTATTTCGACAAGCTGTAGAGTCAAAAGGTTTGTATTATCCACCCGATCCGGCTTCTAAAGGCAGCTGTTTTTTGGGTGGCAATATTGCCCATGGCAGCGGTGGACCCAGGGCCGTGAAATATGGCACCACAAAGGATTATGTGTTGAACTTAGAAGTAGCTTTACCCACTGGGGAATTGATATGGACTGGTGCCAATACAGTTAAAAATAGCACTGGTTTTAACCTCACCCAACTGATGGTAGGAAGTGAGGGTTTGCTGGGAGTAGTGACTAAAATCGTATTTCGGTTGGTTTCAAAACCCAAAGAGAATTTATTGATGTTGGCTCCATTTTCTACTGCTGAAGATGCGGCAAAAGCGGTAAATGCTGTTTTACTCACTGGGGTGGTGCCTTCTGCCTTAGAATTGATGGAAGTAAGTGGGGTAGAGATTGCCGCTACGGCTACCAAAACACACTTCCCATTTAGAGAGGGAGCAGCATTTTACATGTTGGTAGAATTGGATGGCGATAACCAAGAACTACTGATGCAACAAGCTGAACAAGTGTTTCCTGTTCTTGAAGATTGCGGTGCCATGGAAGTAATGTTGGCCGATTCATCAGATTTAAAAGAACAATGGTGGAAGGTGCGTCGGTCTATTGGCGAAACAGTAAAAAGTGCATCCATTTATAAAGAAGAGGATACCGTGGTGCCAAGGGCAGCATTGCCACAATTGTTAACTGCAGTTAAGGAAATTGGAAACCGCTATGGCTTTACAAGTGTATGCTATGGCCATGCTGGTGATGGCAATTTGCATGTCAATATTTTGAAATACGATTTAAGTGATGAGGCTTGGAATATTGAGGTGCCCAAAGGCATCCGCGAAATATTTGAAGTGTGCAAATCCTTAGGTGGCACCATAATCGGTGAACACGGAATAGGGTTGGTACAGGCCCAGTATTTGGATGTGGTTTTTGACCCCATTCACTTTGAATTGATGCGTGGAATTAAAAAAGTTTTCGACCCCAATGGCATTATGAATCCGGGGAAATGGATTTGAATTAGTTATGAATGACGCCCCAAAATTTGGAGGCACGAACAAAATTTGGCTGGCGGAATTCATCCACGATCGGAACGAAGTGGAGCATCGGGATTAGTTATCAATTATCAATTATCAGTTATCAATTATGAGTTATTAATTATGAATGATTAATGATCAATGATAGAGTTTAAATTCTAAATTATCTCAAAAGCAATCAAGAAACTTAATCAAACAGTCACATATTTTCCTATTTACATATTCTCATATTCTCAAATTCTCATATTCTCGTATTCTCATAATCTCAAATCTACTAATTCTAAATTCTAAAATATAATTCGTGTTCCCCTAGTCACTTATCTCTAATCCCTATGCCCTAATCTCACAATTACCTCAATATTTATTCATAAAATCAATCACTGTTTGGGCAAATTCTTTGGGTTGTTCGTAGTTGGGTGAATGTGCGGAAATGTTAAAAATATGCAGAAATTTATGTGCAGTTTCAGTACCAATTTTATTATATGTATCTGTTGCTAGCGCAACCGGAAAAACCTTGTCGTGTTTGCCCCAGCAAATTAATGTAGGAATGGTAATGGTGTTTAATTTGTCTTGAAGGTCAAGGCCTTGGTCTAAAAAAGAAAATTTATAGGGAACAAAAAAATAAGCTGTGGAAATGGGCGAATAAAATAATAAATCGGTGAATGGAATCGGCAGTGAATCGCTTAGTGGATTGTAGTCATAACCATTGGCTCTCCCCACAAAATTGTAATGGGCATTGTCGTTAATCCCAACTACTTGATGGCTTGCATACCAATCCAGTGCAAACTGCCAATAATCAGTTTCATCATTGTTTTTAATTTTGGTTTTGGCATAATTTACCATAGTATCCCTTGAAATGGCATTTGCTGTTGTCCAGCTATGCCCTCCGTCTACTTCTATCCAACCACTGATTTTATTTTGATGTTGTAATAAATAATTTGTACCCAATGCACCGCCCCAAGAATGACCCATTAAATATATTTTGGGATGGTTGTATTTGTGTTGGATAAGCATGACTAACTGGTCCAAATCCTGAGTAAACTGCGCTAAATTGGCATCAGCCATAGAAGGGTTTCCTTGGCTCATACCGCACATTCTTTGGTCCCAATAAACTATAGCAAAATGGGATTCAATAAGTTTGTGTGATGGAAAAATGGTATAGTATTGTGAAGATCCACCTTCTGGACCTCCGTGCAGCATTATAATAAACTTTTTGGGGTCTTTGTTGCCCTTAACCCAAACAGGCATTTTAGATCCTTTGCTGTTTAAATAAAAGAAATCCCCGTCTTTTTGGTATTCACTGCGTTTGCAATTCGCAAACACAAGAATGATGACAATGAGCAGAAATAAATATTTACTTTTCATTTTTCTTCCCAATTTGAAAAATGATACCCGCATTAAGAGCAAAATGAGTTAAATAATAACCATTAAATGGAGCTTTCCAAAACAACTCTGGCCTAATGAAAATAGATGTGGAGGAATGGGTTTTATTTTGGAAACTGTATCCCGTGCCAACAGCAATTGATGGCATAAACTTGGGTTGACCGGTATTCGGGGATTTAATTACAGCTCCGTTGGGTTGCACAATATAATTGCTTCCACCATGGGTAAATTGATGCAAGTAACCTAACCCTAAAAATTGATCTATAAAAAGCCCATTTTTAAAATGAATTCTTTGCCCCCATTGTTCCCTAATAAATATTGAAGTATTGTTTCTAATATGCTTGTAGCCGCCAATATTGGAAGCCAGAATTATTTGGTGTGTATTTGATTGATATGGATAATATTCAAATCCCAAATTCAAACCCAAGTGGGTTACAGTTTCTCCAAAATAAGCAATGGAGTATTTTATTTTGGGAACTTCTGCAGTTTGTGCTTTAATCAAGCTGATTGAAAAGAATATTGTAAGGAACAGCGATTTATTTATTTTCATGTTTTTTGTTGTGATTTACAATATGTCTTAAAGCGTATATACATACAAATATAAAGGGCAGAGTGGAAAGTATAATATTAGTGTTCCATGATATGGCCCCTATGAACAGCATAAAAAGCAACAAAATTCCCAAACAGATTATCCCTGTATAAACAAGTATGTTGCTTGGTTTTCTCTGAAATATCGCCACCAACAAGCACAGTTGTCCCAAGAGTGGTAGCAGAATAAATGGATGCATTACCGACTTGGGATCCGTAAAAAGTTTGCCAATAATTTCGCCTTCAGCCTCAAATAGAAACATGTGATTGCCGCCACCCCATTCTAAATATCCAAATAGGGAAGTAATAATAAGCAAAACATAAATAACTTTATTTTTCAATTGGAGGTTGCTTTTATGGCAAAGATAAATTGAATTTAAAGGGCTTCAAATTTCGCAGTAAAATGCCTTAAAAATGGAGGTTCCCAAATGATTTTGTACCCTTTGGCAGTACCCGTATTTTCCATTATTTTTTCAAATACTTCTATCACATAATCTATGTGGCTTTGGGTATACACCCTGCGCGGTATGGCAAGCCTTACCAATTCTTGCGCAGCTGGAATCAATTGGCCCGCCCCATCGGTTTTGCCAAACATGACTGAGCCCACTTCTACACATCGAATTCCACCTGTTTTGTACGCCTCACATACCAAGGTTTGTCCAGGATATTCATGAACCGGAATACCTGGGTACATTTTTGCAGCATCAATATACACCGCATGTCCGCCAATAGGCCAAACTACGGGCACCCCAATTTCTTTGAGTTTTTTGCCCAGATAATTTACCGAAGTAATTCTGTACTCCAAATAATCGGGCTCAAATACCTCATTCAAACCCACAGCCAATGCATCCATATCACGGCCGCTGAGTCCGCCGTAAGTGGTAAAGCCTTCGCTGATTATAAGCAGGCTTTTGGCTTTGTTGGCCAACGCTTCATCGTGCAAAGTGAGCAGGCCACCCATGTTTACTAAGCCATCTTTTTTAGAACTCATGACAAAGGCATCCACCAATCCCAGCATTTTTTGGGCAATTTCTAAATAGGATAGGTGGGCATATGCTTTTTCGCGGTGTTTAATAAAATAGCTGTTTTCAGCAATACGGCAACCATCTAAAACATAGGGAATTTGGTATTGGTTGCATATTTTTTTCACCTCTATGGCATTTTCCATGCTCACAGGTTGGCCGCC
>JADYZD010000134.1 GCA_020853295.1 Bacteroidia bacterium
AAACAATTCAGGCTGCCGCAGCATATGGAATTCGGGTGTTTTAGAAATTAAAGATGTTGAAGGCGTGAGCATGTTCTCCATAGATATGGATCCGATTGGCAACAATGCATGCGATTTGGAGTTTAAAGTATCACAAGGCAAGGGACTTAAAACCGACGAAATGGTGTTTAAGGCTTGGTAGTCGGCCATTCCTTAGGTTCCGCCATAGGATTGATTTTGCCATTTTCAAATGCAAACCAATAATGGCTCAAACCATTGGTAATCCACAAATAGGGGCATTCAAAAGTTTGGTTGTACATGGCAATTTGCATCACCGTTTCCATGCTTATTTTTATATGCGGAGCCTTGCATTCCACAATACAAAGTGGCCTGGCTTGTGAGTCAAAAACCAAGGCATCAAAGCGCTTTTTCATTTGGTTAAACTGCAATTCCCTTTCCACCGCTAAGAGTTCTAGCGATACTCCAAAATGATACACCAAGTAATGCAATGCGTGTTGCCTTACCCATTCTTCTGGTGTTAAGGGGATAAGTTTTTTTCGGGCAATATCGAAAATCAGTTTTTTTTGTCCCTGTTCTCGTACCTCAAATTCAAATGCCGGAAAGTGGAGTGCTTTCAAGGCTGTAAAATTAAAACTAAATGGCGAAAGCTGCAGATACAATAGACAATTACCTGAAATTGCAGGAAAAAATCCGCGGAGGAAACTTATCGCCCATCTATTTATTGCATGGTACCGAGCCTTTTTTTATTGACTCACTTTCCGATTTGATTCAGAACACGGCCTTGCCTGAGGCAGAACGCAGCTTCAATCAATCCGTAATTTATGGTAAGGAGTTGAAAATAAACGACCTTATGGGAATGGCCCGCCGCTATCCCATGATGTCGAAATACCAGGTAATCATTTTAAAAGAAGCACAGGATTTAAAGGAATGGGATAAGTTTGAGGCTTATGCCAATCAGCCTTTAGACAGCACCATCTTGGTCATCAATTTTAGAAATGCCAAGTTCGATATGCGGCTGAAAACCGGAAAAGCTCTTTCAAAATATGAAGTGTTTTTGTCGGAACCCCTGCGCGATTACCAATTGAAATTGTGGATTCCGCAGTTTGTTAAAAATCGAGGCCGCACCATAGATGCACCCGCAGTAGAACGTTTGATAGACTTACTGGGAACAGAATTGGGTGTTATCCATAATGAAATTGAAAAGTTATTGTTAACTGTAAAAGAAGATTTTATTAAGGTAGCCCATGTAGATACCAATGTAGGAATGAACAGAACCTACAATGTTTTTGAATTGCAAAATGCCTTGGGATATAAGAATTTTAACAAGGCCATTCAAATAGCACACCACATGGCTGCCAATATTGAACGCGGCGAATTGTTGATGATGACACCCGTATTATTCAAGTTTTTTTCTAAGGTGTTACAAGTGCATTCAGCGGGCACTGGCAGTGAATATGAACTGGCATCTGCACTGGGCGTAAATGCATTTTTTGTAAAAGATTATACAGCAGCAGCACGCAATTATAGACCCGTGGATTTGGAACGGGTAATCAACCATATCAAACTGTTGGATTTAAGACTAAAGGGCATTCACAGAGGTTCTGCCGAAGATGGAGATTTGTTAATTGAGACTATTGTAAATATTCTCAAAAATTGACAAAATTCCTAAATGAAAGTCGTGTTAATTTCCGATTAAATGGCTTAATTTGCCGACTAACCTAAATCAATGAAGAAATATTACATAGCCATTTCTGCTTTTCTTGCGTTCTCCTCAGCTTTTGCTCAAGGCCCGGCTTCAGTGCCTGCCGGTGCAAACGGGGGAAACAAGCAAGTTGCAGGACCAAAAGTGACAGCAGATGTGAATCCTACTCAAGGAACACCTGCGCCAGCAAAAGTGACCAACCGTGGTGTCAATTACACCAACCATATTAGAATTGGTAGCTCCTATTACGATTTGCAAACCAACTATGCCATGCCTCACCGCATTTTGGTGCATCCCGATGGTGCCATTTCTGCTGCATGGACTACTTCTCCGAATGATCAAACCAATTTTCCTCAGCGTGGTTCTGGATTTAACTTCCGCACAACCGCTGGTACCTGGGGCAAAAGTGACAGTGTACGTGTAGAATCTAACGTGCGTGTAGGTTGGCCTAACCTAGGCCTTCTTGGTGATGGCCGCGAGTTTATCATCGGTCATGAAGCCAACCAAGGTGGATTTATCATCAGCAAAGCGGCTTCTAGAGGTGAAAGACCAACTGGAGCAACCTTGATTTTGCAAGAAACCCCTTTCAAACCCATTTGGGCAAGAATGGCCAATAATGGCGATACCATCCACATGATTTATTCCTATTCCGATTCTTCAGCTGCTGGCGATGTGCGTGCTCCTTTGCGCAAAGGCATTCGCGCCCCTATGGTGTATAGCCGCAGCTTAGATGGTGGAGTTAACTGGGATATCCAACACATTATGTTGCCTGGTTACGACAGTACTTTAACCAACAATGGTGGCGCCGACCAATATGCAATTGATTGCATTGGCAACACCGTTGCTATTGTAAATGCTGATCCCCTGCAAGGTGTAATTACATGGAAAAGCACAGACTTCGGTACAAACTTTACACGCATTTTTGCCGATACCTTTAAATATGCGCCTTACTCCGATAAAAAATTAATGGCAGATACCCCAATCACCAATGATGGTACTGTGGATATTATGCTTGATAATTCTGGCAGTATGCATGTTTTCTGGGGCTTTAGCCGTGTATTGGAAAATGATACCAATACCGACGGTTATTTCTTCTATCCTGGTGTACAAGGTATCATTTACTGGAATGAAGCAAGTAACAGTTCTCAGTTTATTGCTGCTGGTGGTGCTTTTGATAGAAGTGGTGATGGTGCAAATGGATTGGCAGAAGCTACTAGTTCTGCACTAAGTCAAGGTGCATTGCCAAATTCTTCGCAAGGTGGAAAATTGAATACATGTGCACGTTTGTCAAACACAAGTGCTATGCGCCAGCCCAATGCTACTATGGATGCCAATGGCAATATTTATTGCATATTTAGCGTTCCAATTGAAGGTGATCTTTCTGATTTAGAAGCCAATTTCCGTGACATTGGATGCGTGTTTTCTAAAGACAGCGGTAAAACTTGGAGCACCCCACAAAACCTTACCCAAGTGCTTACCCGCGAAGATGATTTTGCTTGTGTAGCGCGCCGTACCAACAACTTCTTGCACCTGATGTGGCAGCAAGATGAGATTCCTGGTACCAATTTGCAAAACAACTCTACTGCCGATGGTAACCACTCTCCAGTAATTAATGCCATTAAATACCAAGCCATTCCTTTAACCGATATTTTAGATGGTACTATTGGTATGCTTTGGGAAGTAGGTGTTGAACAACCCAATACTGGCGAATTGCAAGTAGTTGCTCAAAACTACCCAAATCCTTTTTCTGGTGTTACTACTATTATGGTAAACATGAACCGCCCAGGTGCTATTGACCTAAATGTGCGCAATACAGCTGGCCAATTGGTGAAATCTGTTTCACTTTCTGGTTTAATGAAAGGTACTCATGCTATTGAATTGGATGCTACTGGTTTGCCTTCAGGTATTTATACCTACAGCCTTACCACTGGTGGCACTACTGTTACCAAAACCATGATGGTGAAGTAATTCCAATCACAACTTTAAATTAATAAGCCTCCTGATTTCAGGGGGCTTTTTTTATTTTACCTTTGTACCTCATGAAATTTCAAACAAGTTATATCTACCATTTTGTCACCGCCATCATTTTTATCATTATGGCAGTGTACTTGTTTGTGGTTCCCGATGCTTTTAGCGGCATTCCCAGTGCTTATAGAACCACATTAATAGTGGTGTTGGTACTTTGGGCCCTGTTTAGGGGCATGAATGGGTATTACAGTTACCAACGCAGCAAACGCGATAAAAATGAGGGGTAAGTGTCTGGTATTTCTCCTATTTCTGGGCGCTACTTCTTGCCAGAATATCAGCTTTTCTGGCAAAGGAAATGATGTGCCTACGGCTGGTGAAGTCACAGTAGGCGTGGATTATGGAGATTCTTTTGCCATTACCGAGCAATTGGCCATCTTTCATATGGATTATCCCAAAGCCAAAATTACCCCAAGGTATTTGTGTGAAGTGAATTTACTCCGACAATTGGAAATGGATTCCCTCCGTTTTATCATCATGAACCGGCAGTTGTCTAAAGAGGAAAAAGCCAATTTAGAATTAAAAGACATCCATGTGAGGGGAGCAATGGCTGCCAAAACCAGTATAGTACTCATTGCCAATCTAGAAAACCCCAGTTCAAATATTTCTCAGGCAGACTTAAAAAGCATATTGGCTGGCAATGTAACCCAATGGAAAGACTGGGGTAACAAATTCATAAACGTGGTTTTTGATGGGGGCTGTGGTTCAAATTACGAATATTTTAAAAATTTGTGGTTCAAATCGGGTGGCATGAGCAATAAAATTGCAGGCAAAAATACCCCGAGAGAAGTATTGGACTATGTATCAAAAACGCCAGGCGCACTGGGATTTGTAAGTCTAAATTGGATTGCAGATCAATCCGATTCTGCAAGCAAAGTTTGGGCCAGCAAGGTAAAAGTACTCGCAGTAGAAAACCCAGCAAAATCGGCCTTCTATATGCCGTTTCAATCACAAATTGCCGCCAAAGAGTATCCTTTTGTACAAGAAATATGGATGTACGATTTACAAGGACATAGCGGTTTGGCCCAGGGTTTTATCGCCTGGATTTCCAGCCAACCCGGACAAATTCTAATGAAAAAAAGCGGTTTAATTCCAGCACATGATATGGGCAGAACAATAGATTTGTCGGCAGAATAAATCATTTGGAATAATTTTTGAAATCTTAACATAGAATCAACCATAAAGTAGTTTTTTTGCAACACCAATGAAAAGAATTAAATATCTGATCATCGCAGCCATGTTCACAGCCAGTTTTGGCTATGTAAATGCCCAAACAATTGATGAGGGCAGAAGGCTGACACGAAATGAACAATACGAAGATGCTGAGAAAGTCTTCAACGACATGATTGCTAAAGCCCCTAAAAAAGGCGATCCTTATTACTGGGCCGGAATCAATTTGCTTGAAAAAGGCGATTCCAATGCCGCTGCCGAAATGTTTGACAAAGGCTTGCTCAACAGTCCTAAGTTTTTACTTACCTATGTGGGCAAAGGACATATTCAATTGCGCAAAGGCAACAATGCAGAAGCTGAAAGCCTTTTTGCAATGGCATTAAAATCAAAAAAGAAGTTGAGACCTGTGGTCAACCGCGAAATTGGTCGCGCTTACCTAATGGTTGCCGATAGGCCCAAAGCCACTATGGTTTCCAATGCGGTTAAAGCTTTAGAATATTTGGATAGAGCATCTATAGAAGACTTTGAAGTGCTTATGCTTCAAGGCGATGCTTTGTTTACCAAAAACCCAGGAAATGGTTCAGAACCCATTAACAAATTTATTTTGGCAGGTTACAGCAACGAAAATTCGCCTATGCCTTTGCTGAAAGAAGGTATGATTTACCAAAGGGTAGAAAACTATGAAGTTTCTATGATTCGTGTAGACGAAGCATTGAGCAAAGATTTGAATTTTGCCCCTGCTTACCGCCAAAAAGCCGAGTTGTATACACTGATGAAAAAACGCGACTCTGCAGTATTGTACTACCGCGAATACCTAAAACGCAACAACAACCTTTCTGCAAAACGCAAATTTGTAAGTGCATTGTACCTCAATGGTGAAATGGATGAAGCCATAAAAGAAGCCAAAGACTTGCTCAAACAAAAGGAATTTACCAATTTGTATGGTGTAATTGCTTACGCTATTGTAGAAAAGAAAGATACCAATTTGGCTGTAAACCAAGAAGGTTTGAAATACTTCGAACTATACGAACAAAAACATGTAAATCCGGCCAACCGTGTGTTGTCAACTTCTGAAATGTATTACAAAGGCACTTTGCTAAACCGTGTTGGACAAAAAGAAGCAGGCTGGGCAATGCACAAGAAAGCATTAATGGATACAGCACGTGCGCCTATTCGTTATTACGACCAAGCCCGCGAAACCTATTATTTGGCAAAAGATTATTCAAAAGCCATTGATGTTTTGAACCTGAAAATGGCCAAAACCAAAGACCGCAGTGATTTGGATTTGTATTATTTGGCCATGTCTAAGCGCTATATCGGCAGCTATACCGAGTCAAATAGCCTTTTTGAAGAAATCATCAAACACGATTCTACCTATGTAAAAGGGTATTATTACATCGCCCAAAATGAATACATGATGGATCCTGATGATTCTACAGGCAACCCAACTGCTGCTTACACCAGGTGGATGAGCAAATTGAATAAAGAAAACCAAGAAAAATACAGAAGCGATATTGTTCAAGCTTACCGCAATATGGCTGAGTTTTCCGATAAAAAAGCAGGTAAAACCTATGCTTCAGCTGAAGACAAAGCCAGTGGATTTTCAAAAACCATTGAGCACTACAAAAAGTCTATTGAATTGTACCAAACCATCCTCAACTATGAGCCAGGTGATGAAGGTGTAAAATCATGGATTGAAACCTTGAAAAAATTCGTTGCCAGTTTGGAAAAACGCAAGGCAACCAGAAAATAATTTATTTGTCATAATTGCTGGAGGCCGCGGTTACATGCAACCGCGGCCTCTTTTTTGTTGTAACTTCGTATATCTCATGAAATTGGGCGGTTTTTTCATATTCCTTTTCGTCTTTGCTTTCCAAGCTGAGTCCCAAAACGCCCCAGTTGCTGAATACATCATCCAAATCAATCCCAAAGTAGGCTTGGTGGTGTTTAAAGAAAAATTAGGCCTCCCCATTATCCTAGAAGAGGTTGACAAAGCTTTTGGCATCTATTCCTTTAAAACGGATATCGCTGCCGAAAAACTCAAGCTTTTTTTAAATAAAACCGGTTGCGTTTGGGCTTTTCAAAAAAACCACACCGTCGCCAGCAGAGGTGTTTTGCCCAATGACCCACTGTTGTCCCAGCAAAAATATTTGTCCATCATCAAAGCCGCCGATGTGTGGCCATACCTGCACAATGGCTTGTCTAAAAAAGAAGATACCCTCGTGGTGGCCATTGTCGACAGTGGTATGGATACCATGCACCCCGATTTGCTCCCAAACCGTTGGATCAACCGCCAAGAAATTCCACACAACCAAATTGATGACGATTCCAATGGGTATACCGACGATTACTTGGGCTGGAATGGGGGAGATACCAATTCTAAAACCTTTACCAATGTGTCTTTCGATGGCCACGGAACGGCCATAGCCGGTATCATTGGAGCCAGTGGCAACAACAATATGGGCATTTCTGGTATCAATTGGAACATCAAACTTATGCCAGTGGTTTGTTATGGTTCAAAAAACAACAACGGCGATATTGGTGTAGTGCGCAGCTTGATTTATGTCTACCGCATGAAACAACTGTACCTCAGGTCAGGAGGAAAAAAAGGGGCCAATATCGTAGTCGTAAATACCTCCATAGGAATGGATAGGACTTTTGCAGAGGAGGCCCCAATTTGGTGTGCACTCTACGATTCTCTCGGTGCTGTGGGCATTATCTCTTCTGCAGCTACCAGCAATTCAAATATTTCCATCGATCAGTTTGGCGATATTCCCAGCACCTGTGCCAGCAAGTTTATGATAGTGGTGAACAGCACCGATATGCAAGACGTAAAAGCCAATTCAGGCTACAGTGCCAAATATATCGATATGGCAGCTCCTGGCAGCCGCATTTACAGCACTGGCTTGATGCAAAATTTGGGCGGTGCCGGAACCTATACCGATGTTTCAGGAACTTCATTTGCCGCACCTCAGGTAGCCGCAGCGGTGGCATTGCTGTACCAGTCTGTTTGCGATACCTTTTGGACCATGCTCAAAACCAATCCAGATTATGCCCTCGGTTTGGTAAAATCTTGGATACTTACAGGCACAGATGCTTTGCCTTCGTTAATAGGCCAAAACGCCTCTGGTGGCCGTTTAAACATGCTCAATGCTTGGCACAATATGGACAACTGGTGCCGCAGTTTCGACCGCACGTATAGCGATAATCAGGTACTTGCTGCATCCATTGCGGTTTACCCCAATCCTGTAACAGCAGGACAGGAGTTGATGGTGGAATTTCAAGCCCAAAACGATACCAGGGTAGAGGTATCCGATATGCTCGGACATGTGCAAACTTTGGAATTTGAATCCACCGGCAACAACTTGCTTGTTCAAACCACATCACTGGCACCGGGCAATTATTTTTTGCTGATTACAACTAAAAACCAACGATTGGTAAAGAAATTGCAAGTGTATTGAAGAAATTCAATAATTTGCGAAGGAAATGGCAAAAAGAACTACCCGCTTTCTACTCATTTTTTTAGGTTTGCTGTTGTTGCCCTCTGGGCTGTATTCGCAAATCTCTAAAATTGCCAAAAAAAGCTATCCCAAATTTGTAGAACTCCTCCCTCAAACCGATACTAGTTACACCATGTGTGATTCGGTTATAAACATAGGTACTGCAATTTTTGACGCAGAACAGGCAGAATCGGATTCAAAAATGGATACCCTGTTTTTGGCGAAATTTTGCAAGCAAATGGCCGATGTGTATGTCAAAAATTTGGATTACTCCAATGCCACTTTGTACTTTTTGCTTTCTGCCAATTATTATCAAAAAATTCGCGATGATTTAAATGCCGGAAATTCCATTTCCAATTATTTGTTGTACTACGAAGTGGTGCGGCTAAACCGCATGAAAAACAACAATTGGCGGTATATTGATAGCACCATTTTTGATCATGGAAATGCCGATACCACCATTTGGTTTACCGCTAAAGCACGCAGCTTAACGTGGAGTGACAAACGCGATACCCTTTTTGTAACCATCAATGCCGGTAAAGCCCAAAATATTGTTGAAGGTTCTAAATTTGATGTGTTTACTACTTTCGATACTTTTTATGCCATCAACCGCAGTGTAATTCAAGCAGGAACTGGCTTTATTACCCATATCGATAATTTTACTGCCGATGGATTTATTGTAATTAATGAAGGTTTTAACGATACCATTTTTGACAATGATGCGTATGAAGTAAAAATAAATGTCGACAAGAGATTTGTAGGCTCGCAAACTGCAGAATTGGGTGCATTTAATATCAAATTTACCGACCACCTTTCCAATGTGTATTTTGTTGGCGGCGATGGCAACCTCACCATCAACAACAGCAAATTTGAAAAGCCCCTAAAAGTTGTAATGCTGCAATCTATGCATGATGCCATTGCCTATTACGATACCAGCAATCCAGGGGTAATGGAAACCCTAATAGAAACAGGTCCGTTTGCAGGTTCTACCTACAGGCAGTGTTTTAAAGCCAGCCGACTTTACGACCTGGAATTGTTTTTGGATTATATCATTGCTTATCCTTCAAAAAACATCAACCGCGAATTTAATTTGGTTTCAAAATATGCCACTTGGGTCATCAATGATTGTTGGCTGGGCAATAAAGAATCCATGGTAATTGACAGCCTGTTTCTCACACCGGAAAATGAACTTTTGGCCAGATCCCAATATTGGGGAGGATTGTACAATCAAGTCACCAAAACAGATTCTGTTTTATTAAAACAAATTAAAGATGCTTATGAACTCAATCCGCAAAAAAGAATTGCAGAATTAAATAAGCTGCACAAATTGGCAATCGCCACAAAAAATGAAAAGTCAGATTCTTTTTATTCCGTAAATTTATTGTATGAATATTATGGGGTAAAAGATTACAATAAAGCATTGGAATATGCCGATAGGGTTTGGCCAAAATTAAAGGGTTGGGACAAGCAATTAATTGCACTGTATAAAGGCGTGCAATTTTCCAATTTGCACCGCAGTGAAGAGGCCATTCGTTTCTTGGATTCATCTTTGGCAATCGATTCTGGATACTACTACGCCAAGGGTTATAAAGGATGGAATTTGTTAAAAATGGGCCGCATAAAACAAGCCATTCCGTATTGCCAATATTCTTGGAATTACGATTCTTTTGTGCCCTG
>JADYZD010000135.1 GCA_020853295.1 Bacteroidia bacterium
AGGGGAGTCGTTGGCTCAGTTCCCCTATATTCATCTTTCAGATGGTGATGAATACATTTTGAGTATTTACGGTTATATAGACAACAAATACCAGTATGACAGTATCTCAAAAATGACTATTGAAATGGGTGCCTTAACAGGATCAAAATACCAATTTCCCTCGAAAATTCCAACAACAAGTGATATAAGTATTTTTGGGCGCTTGGGATATTATGAAGAAAACAAACGGTTCCAATTGTGCTTTTTAATTGGGGGTGAATTAGGCAACTGGGCATATAAAAAAGATTCTGGGATTTATAACCACAGGCCAGTTGACTACCAGTCGGTCTGGTACTTGTCATATACCTGCGGCTTGGGGATTCAATATACAGGGAAACCACTAAAAACCATTAATAAAACATCAGTTTTGTCTCCAATTATACAGCTTACTGCAAACTACAATTTACCATTAATTTACCGCTTTACCCAATATGAAGGTAAAGAAACAAGCACGTATAAATTTGTAAATAGATTTAATGAAATCTTTGTCACAGCCAAAGCAGGATTTTATCCATTTTTCGCCAGCATTTCTTACTACCCAACCCAATATACCATTGACCCATTTCCTTCACGACCAAAAGTAACCCTTGGTTTTGGGATACAAATTGTTTCAGAATAAATTAAATTTTGGGGTAGGAATTCAACAAAATCAAATTCCCAAATCACCAATTTCATTTACTTCCAGTCCACTAAATACACATCAAATACCAAAATGGAATTACGGGGAATGCCAGCTTGTGATTGGTTGCCATAGGCCAGGGAACTCGGAATAATTAATTTTCCCTTACCGCCTTTTTGGTATTTGGGAATGCCCTCGCGCCAGCCTTGTATTACCTGGTTTAGTCCAAATTCTATGGGTTGGCCAGCGTCCGTGCCATCAAATTTTTCACCGTTGAGCAAATAACCGGTATACTCTACTTTTACAATGCTGTTTACCGTGGGTGAACCGCCTGTTCCAGCTACATCTACAGTATAAAAAAGTCCGCTGCGGGTGAATTCACCTTTCAGGTTATTTGCGGCCACATATTCTTCAATTTTGGCTCTTTCTTTTTTGTCGCGTTTGCAAGCTGGCAATAGCAGCAAGCAGCACAAGGCCAAATACCATTTGTTCATTTTACAAATATACGGCTTGTGGCTACAAAATTGGTTTTCGGGATCACATCAAAAAAAGGGCAATAACGCCACCGAGGCCGCAAGGAATGCCGATAGCCAAGGCAAGAACCCTGCTTTTTAGGCTGTTGTACTTTTTGTGAAACAATAAAAACAACAAGGAACAAATGAGGGTGGTAGGCAAAGCATACACCACAAACGCCGCGATGTTTAGGGGTTTAAAAAAATCGGATAAGGAATGCATTTCTTTGTCTAAAGAGAACAACAAAAAACAAGACAAAAAAACAATACCCGCAATCCATAAATAATTCAATGCCTGGGGTTTTTGTGTGGAATGTTCCATGCAGCTAAAACGCATTTAAAGATCAGAAATTGTCATGGAATTGTATGTTTGGACAGATTGGACGATATCAAAACCACAGCCCAATGGAGATTTCAAACTACAACCGCACTTTGTAACAACACATTTCTTCAATTACCGTCAAGGCAACCCTTCTTTTTGTCCTTAAAAACGGAACCCCAGTGTTACACCAAAACCAGTGTTTTTGTTTGCCATTTTTGTGCTTGTCTTGGAATTGATATTGATCAGTCCCAGTTGTGCATTCAGCAGCACATTTAATCCATTGCCAAGTTCATATCCGGCAAAGAAATTTGCACCCATATCGGTTCTTTTAAAATAGAGAAGGTTATTGTCATCATTTGCGGGTGCTGTTTTAACAAACTGCAGGTCGGCATTTGCGGGTGCGGATGCGCCTGAAAATATGGCTTTCCCGCCAATGGCATAGCCCACATAAGGCCCAAAACCACATATCCACTTCCCAACATGGGCTTAAAAACCAAGTTCAGCGGCACTTCTACATAACTCATTTTTATTTCGCGCTTAACCAAATGGGCAATATTGTTTTGTGTAAAAATAACCTCGCCCTTCGTGCCTTTGGTAATAAATTGAATACCCGGTTGAAAATAGAATTCTGGGGCAATGGGTATTTCATAATTGATGCCCGCATTAAATCTAAGTACCAAGGAATTTTGCAATGTATTTCCATTGGCATCTTTTCCATTGATATTTTGAAAATTAAGGCTGCCAAAAACACCGAAAGAGGAACGGCCCAATTGCGATGTAACTTGGGCCTGTGTTGTGTTTCCAGCAAAATATAGCATGCCCCAAAAAAGAATAAAATACCGTTTCATGTAGTTATTTTTAGTATTCATATTAATTGGCCGTTTCTTTTTTAGCCGCATCTTGCATGGCTTTGTTGGCAGTGATCAAAAATTCCACCCTGCGGTTTTGTGCGCGACTTTCTTCGGTGTCGTTGCTATAGTTGGGAGCTGTTTCTCCATAGCCTTTTGTAGATGTTCTTGCATTGGAAATACCTTGAATTGACAAATAACTAGAAACAGCTGTGGCGCGGCGCAACGACAGGTTCATATTGTAACTGCTAGTACCCACATTGTCGGTATGGCCTTGCACTTCTATATCCGTATCGGGGTATTTGTTTAAAATGGACACCAAATTGTTTAAGCTCACTTTAGAGGCGACGTTCAAATCGGATTTATCAAAGCCAAACATAATATTGTCGTTAAATTCTACAATGATTCCCTCGCCCACGCGGTAAACTTTTGCCCCGGGAATGGATTTTTCGATTTCCGCCGCTTGTTTGTCCATTTTATTTCCAATAACTGCACCTGCTGCGCCGCCAACCGTAGCCCCTATTAAAGCGCCTAGGGCTGTATTTCCAGCAGCACGACCAATTACGGCTCCGATTACAGCGCCACCGCCAGTACCAATAGCGGCCCCTTTTCTTGTTTTGTTCATTTTACAACTTGGGGCCAAAGCCGCTATTGTGGTTAATACTACCAGGCCCAAGGCCATATTTCTTGTATATTTCATATTGTTTTAATCGTTGAGAATCAAGGTCCAAAACTAGACCTGCTTCAAAAAGATATGTTATATGAAATTGGGTTTAAGTTGTAGAATTATGATGGTGAAATGATACGGAAAAAGAAGTAAAAATACAGTGGTTTGTTCATTAGGATTAAAGCCCATTCATGTCAGAATATTTCTTAACCCTTTCTATCAGTTTTTTCTATTTTTGCCCGTAATGGTGGTTTTCGACCATAAAACAAGGATGACGTCATACCCACCAGAAAGCAGCTTTTCTTCTGCGGACAACTGAATTACAAAGCAAGATATTGTAGCATTTTTCTTATGATAAGGCTTGCCCCAGTTATCAAAATAGTCCTTTTTGCC
>JADYZD010000136.1 GCA_020853295.1 Bacteroidia bacterium
AAATGTTTTTGGCACTGCAGCCCTCGATTGCGATGGCAATGGCTATTTGGATGTGCTGGGTATAGGCAATTCCAATTCACCCCGTGTAACCCATGGACCTGATGATGCATTTAATGGCTTCACCTTGATGAACAATAAAGGTACATTGACATTTACCGATGGCTTAAACAATGGTTTTGGGGTAAAAGGCGATGCAAAATCCTTGATTTTGGTTCCGTTGAAGCAGGATAAAATGATGGTGGTGGCCAACCAAAACGATGGTCGCAGCTTGTCGTTTGGCCTAAAACAAACCGGCAAATTTATTCCTGCTCAAGGCACAGAATACAAAGCGACGGTCACCCTAAAATCGGGCAGCAGGGTAGAAAACATGACCTATGGATCTGGGTATTTGTCTTGCAGCCAACCTGGTGTTTGGGCGGATAAAAATGTCACCCAAATCGTATTTACCAATTCTAAAGGAGCTACAAGAACGGTGAAACCTTAAGAAAGAATTCAATGAATTAATTATTTGATTCCTAATTACTAAATCACTATATTTGCAGCCATTTTTAAAAGACCTACCATGGGAGTTACAAGACTAAAACGCAAAGAAGCTAAAAACCGCGCCCGCAGCAGCAAGCGTGTTGACGATATCAAACGTTTGAGAGGTGTTAAGAACATCGTATCACCTTACAAAGGCGAAAGCGGAATCATTTTAGAAGATCAGGCCAACTAATATTTGGCTTTAAGAGCATATGAAGCGCGCCCATTGGGCGCGCTTTTTTTGTTTTTTTAACCCCAATCCTTGTTACACTTACCGCAGCTTGGTACATTTGTAACATGAAGTTGAAATACCTTCTTCCCGCACTGCTATTATTTGGGGCATGCTCCAAAAACGAAAAACATGGCAAAGTAATATTGAACAACGATGTGTTGAGTGATTGCAATACTGCTATCCAAAATGCCATTGTGGTTGACCATGTGAGTGCACCAGCAGGTAGCAGACGGTATTTTTATGCCACGGTAGCGGCATACGAATCATTGGTTCCTTTTTATTCTGAATACACTTCGTTAGCAGGCCAATTGCATGAATTAAAAGCATTGCCTGCCTGTGATACTTCTAAAGACTATTGCTTAGACCTGGTGGCATTGGCGGCGCATACTTACGCCAGTGAAAAATTGGTCTATAAAATGGATTCCATTAAATTTTACCGTGAACGAAAATTGAATTGGTACAAATCCAGAATTTCTGAAAGCCAATACAAGAACTCCATTGCATGGGGGGATAGTGTGGGCCAACATATTGTAAAATGGGCATCTTCAGATACCTTTAACCAAATTCGTGGGCGTGATTTTTATTCTCCTTCTGGAGTTGAGGGACGCTGGGAACCTACTTCACCCGATTTTCAAAGTGCGGTAGAACCCAACTGGAACAGAGTTCGTCCGGCATGCATACCCAAGGCAGGTGCATTTAAAATTGCCCCACCAGAACCTTTCAGCAAAAGCAAATCATCTCGGTTTTATACCATTACCAAAGAGGTGTACGATGTAGTTGCCCGAAAAGATTCAGCAGAACTGCTCACGGCGCTTTACTGGGACGACAATCCAAACACCATGGTACACAAAGGACATGTCACTTTCAATTTGCTTAAAGTGAGTCCTGCTGGCCACTGGCTAGGGATGTACAGCACCATTTCCCGACAAAAGAAATACAGCTTAATACAAAGTGCAGAAGGGTTTGCCCGTTTTTCCGCTGTAATTTTTGATGCATTTATTGCTTGCTGGGACGCCAAATACAAATACGATTATATCCGTCCAGAAACTGCCATCCGCATGCTTATCGACTCTTCATGGAGCTCACCCATACAAACACCAGCATTTCCTGAATACCCTAGTGGACACTCTGTGGTATCAACATCGGTGGGCACACTTTCAGATTCCTATTTTGGAAACTATTCATTTACAGATAGTGCTGAAATGGAATTTGGGCTGGGTACCCGCAAGTTCAATGGCATACTTGAAGCATCAAAAGAGGCATGCATGAGCAGGCTTTACGGGGGCATACACTTTATTGATGGCATTAAGAATGGCCAAGACCTTGGACGCCAAATTGGCCAATACCATTTGGAACACATCAAGACCAAAAAATAATTTTCGACCAAATATTTTGTGGGATAATTTGAATTATCCACATTCTGTATATATCTTTGCATTACGGAGGGATTATGAAACAATTTTACACCATTGCTCTGGCAGGCATGGCGTATCTTTTGACAACTACTGGTTGTCGGAAAGCGCAGCAATGTAACCTACAAGTGCACCTTACAGGCGCACCGGGCAATTACCAGGAAGTTAACGTAGAAATCAAAGAAGTTTGGGTAAAATTCTATAAGGAAAATACCGGCTGGTTTCTTTTAAAAACCAACAAACAGGTTTACAACTTGCAAAAATTTCAGCAAGGTTTGGATACCGTTTTGGCCTGTGGCGCGGTTCCCCAAAGTGAAATTAAAGAAATACGTTTGGTATTGGGAGATGCCAATAGTATTAAAAACAATGGTTCTAGATACCCATTATCCATCGCACGCGGTGCAGAAGCTGGTTTGAGAATTCAAACTAAGACATCACTCGTTGGCGATAACGATCGCCTTACCATAGATTTTGATGCAGCTGCATCGATTTCTGCCGATGGTAAGGATGCATACAAACTGATGCCTGTGCTGAAAATTGCCAATTAGGATCATCGGTTTATTTGACTCAAGGGAAGGGGCTGGGAGGGAGCCTCTTTCCTTTTTTTATGCCCATTGGGTTTAGTATCCTCCCCCCTATTCTATTCTCTATTTTAGGAATTCCCTAAAGATTGCATCAATTTTTGCAAGCTTTCAATTTTTTCATGCGCATCGGCCTGCTTTTGTTTTTCTTTCTCCACCACTTCAGGATTTGCATTGGCCACAAATTTCTCATTGCCCAATTTCGCATTTACCGATTTTAAAAATCCATTTAAATATTCAATTTCCTCAGCAATTCGCTTCTTCTCTGCATCCACATCTATGGTTTGATTTAACTGAATCCAAACTTGTGCAGTTCCCACCATTACATTTACGCTGGGCTCTGGTATATCTGAATTGATCGTTAAGTTACAATTGGCCAGCTTATTGATAAACGCAGTGTATGCTGCAAATTCAGGCTTATCGGTTTTTACCATAACTTGAAGCAACTCTTTTGGGGCAATGTTCTTTTCATTCCTTACCATTCTAATTTGAGTTACCAATTCCAAGGGCAATTCTGATACCCCACTCAAACCTACCGCCTTTGGATATGCACTTAATATACAAGCCTTTTCAGGATTGCCATTGTGCAAAGCATGGTGCAATTCTTCTGAAATAAAGGGCATAAATGGATGCAACAACTTGAGCAGGGTGTCGAAATGCTGTTTCACTTCTGCTACTGTTTTGGGTGAAGCTGCCTCGCCATAAGGTGGCTTTACTGCCTCCAAAAGCACGGCACAGAAATCATCCCAAATGAGTTTGTAAACCGCCATTAAAGCCTCATTCAATTTGTAATCGGCAAAAAGCGATTCAATCTCGACTGTGGTAGCGTCTAGCTTAGAAGCAAACCAATATAAAGCCTGAGTTTCATTGGCCCTTTGTTCTACATCTCCTTCATTCCAGCCAGAAATTAAGCGGTAGGCATTCCAGAGTTTGTTGCAAAAATTGCGCCCTTGCTCTACCTGACTTTCGTCAAACAAAATGTCATTTCCGGCAGGAGAACACAACAACATACCCATCCGTACCGCATCGGCACCATGTTTGGCAATCAAATCCAAAGGATCTGGACTGTTGCCCAAACTTTTGCTCATTTTACGCCTTTGTTTATCGCGTACAATTCCTGTAAAATACACGTTTTTAAAAGGCAATTCCTTTTTGTATTCATAACCTGCCATAATCATTCGGGCTACCCAGAAAAATATAATCTCTGGGGCAGTTACCAAATCATTGGTAGGATAAAAGTAATTCAAGGTATCGTTATTCGGGTTTTCAAAACCGTCGAAAACCGATATAGGCCATAACCAACTGCTAAACCAAGTATCCAATACATCGGCGTCTTGTTTTAGTTCATTCGCATTTACGGCAATTCCTTTTTCTGCAAACAACACTGCAGCATCTAAGGCTGTTTTGGCCACCTCAAATGAACCATCTGGCGCATACCAGGCAGGAATGCGTTGTCCCCACCACAATTGGCGGCTGATATTCCAGTCTTTTACATTGCTGATCCAATGGTTGTAAGTGTTTTTAAACTTGGCAGGATGAAACTTAATGGTATCGTCCATTACCGATGTAAGCACTTCTGGATTTCTGCTCATGAATTTCTTCATATCCACAAACCACTGCGTGCTAATTTTGGGCTCCACAACTGCATCGGTTCTTTCACTAAATCCAACATTGTGCACGTAGTCCTCGGTTTTTGACAACAATCCTGCGTTTTCAAGTGCCAAAATCCAATTCTTTCTGGCCTCAAACCTGTCTTGCCCCACAAACAATTCGCCTGCAGCCGAAATGCTTCCATCATCATTGAGGGTATCTATTACAGGTAAGTTGTGTTTCAGTCCTATTTCATAATCGTGGATATCGTGTGCTGGTGTTACTTTTAGCACACCGGTTCCAAATTCGATATCGATATAATCATCGGTAATTACCGCTACTGACCTGTTGATTAATGGCACGATTACCTTTTTACCCACCAAATGGGAGTAACGCGGATCATTGGGGTTTACACACACTGCCACGTCGCCAGCAATGGTTTCCGGTCTGGCCGTTGCGATTTCAATAAACTCATTTTCCGTACCTTCTACTTTGTATTTCACATAATACAATTTGTCCGAAACCTCCCTAAAAATCACTTCCTCATCGCTGAGAGTGGTGAGTCCTTTCGGATCCCAGTTTACCATTTTGGTACCGCGGTAAATCAGTTCCTTTTTGTACAGATCGATAAATACATCAATTACCGCATCGTACAATTTGGGCTCCATGGTAAAGCGGGTGCGGTCCCAATCGCAACTGGCACCCAATTTCTTTAATTGTTCAAGGATAATGCCACCGTATTTGTGTGTCCATTCCCAGGTATATTCAAGAAATTCCTCACGGCTGAGGTCTTTTTTCATGATTCCCCTATCCGCTAGCATTTTCACCACCTTTGCCTCTGTGGCGATACTGGCATGGTCGGTTCCAGGCACCCAGCATGCATTTTTACCCTGCATTCTGGCCCTGCGGACCAATACATCCTGAATGGTATTGTTGAGCATATGTCCCATGTGCAATACCCCCGTAACATTTGGGGGAGGAATTACAATGCAATAAGGCTCGCGTTCATCGGGGATGGCACGAAAATGCCCTTGTTCCATCCAGTAGCTGTACCACTTGTCTTCTATTAATTCAGGATTGTATTTGGCTGTGATGTCCATTGAGTCCGCGAATTTAACTCAAGCCGCTTGAGTTTTATGAATTTATATGGCACCGCTGCCTTCCATTTTGTCAAAATTCAGTCAACACCAAATAAAAACATCCATTTTTATGGTATTGTACCTAAAAATATCGATTTTTGATTACATGCACCGTTTTCTGAAGTGTTTTATATGGATTTTGCTTGTGTTGTTTTCAGCTCAAAATAGCCTTTGGGGATTAACAAAGCCTGCTTATGAGATAAAAGTGACAGCAAAAACATGCAACAGCATCTCTATTAAATGGAAACGGGGGGATGGACAATTGTGTTTGGTTACATGTTCCAAAGTTTGGCAACCTATTGGGATTCCTAATAATGGCGGGAGTTTTAGTCCCAATTCCTATTACGGATTGGGCAATGATGTGGGCAATGAAAACTATGTGGTGTTTTCGGGAATTGACAGCACCATAACTGTTCGCAATTTGCAAGAAGACTCATTGTATACCTTTCGTGTATTTGAGTTTGATTACAATCCCTTTGTATATTTAACCCAAAGCATCCCTTCACATACAGATTCTACTTCTCACTTGGTTGCTCAACAGTCGAACACCGTTCTAAATGCTTGTAAAAACAGAAATAAAGTACTTTTTAATGTAACAGCGAATGCGGATTTTGCCATTTCGGGCTACCAGTGGATTTTTCAAGATTCCATCATTCAAAGCATGGGCAACATTACCCGCCGCCTTCCCGCTGCTGGAAATAATGTACTCACTATGCGGATATTGCCCGATATGGGTTGTAAAATGCAACAGTTTAGAGATACGGTTTACATCACTCCGGGTGCTGAAAATGCTGTTTTTACTGCACCCACTCCTGCTTGTACCCATACCCCAAACTTTTTTGAGGTAAACATTACTTTTGGTAAGGTGAGTCAAACTTCCTTTACCAGAAAATGGGTGTTTGATGATGGCAAAGAAATGACCACATCTGTGGGTATACAAGAAAACAAAGACACCCTGCCCCATAGCAGTAAGTTAATTGTATACAGTTTAAAAAACAACGTATTTAGCGGTTGCTCAGATACATTTGGTTTCAATTACAAACTACTTCCGGCACCTGTTTTTAGCTTGGGCAGCGACACCTGCGTATCAAAAGGAAATGTATTGCCAGTGAAGTCTCCTATTGTGGCTTCAAGCTATTTGTGGAACGGTAAGCTTGGCAATGCAACACAATTTGTACTGGATTCGGGCAAATTAATACTTCAGGTAATTGCGGACAATGGCTGCTCTTATGCTGATTCTATAAAAGTGCAATATTGCAAACCCAATGGCATATCAAGCGTATTAAATCCCCAAATGCTGTTTGCCTTAGATTTGGGCAACCAGTGCATGGGCCTTTACAACAATGGCAAAAACACAGTACCAATGGCAATTTATACCACCAATGGCAAAATGCTGTGGACTGGACAATTGCCCACAGGAGAAACCATTTTGTCAAACATTCCAACTGGCGTTTTCATTGCCAAACCCATTTCTTCTGCCGCTTTTAAAGTGGTAATGAACCCATAATTGACGGCTATTTTATAGACGTTGTATTCCATAACAACCTCAATTTATACCATTGGGTTGACTTAGAACTGGGTATCTCAAGCAGCCATAACGTTACTCAGACTATCATCAACGCCCATGTTCAGCTGTTTTACTGCACAAAAAAAGGCAGCCTTTGAAGACTGCCTTTTGGTTGAATATGTTTAAAGCTTACACACCTACATCGTGGTGGGCAGACTCTTCAATATATGGATGGTTAACTGCTACTAAGCCCATTTTTGTAAGGGCAATAAGCACCCAGTACATAAATACTCCGGCAAAGAACAATAGCAAACCAATATCCAAAATAGAAATATTTTGACCAGGACCATAAACACCTGGCATTACCATAAGCCAAATATCATTGTAGTGACCTACCAACATTAAGGTACCAGCGATGGCCAATACCCACCTGTTGCGTTTTGCATTTCTCATCATCAACACCAAGAATGGGGTAATGAAATTCAACACAAGGTTTACAAGGAAATAAGGTTTGTAGTTTTCGTAGCGAATTTGGTAGTACGACATTTCTTCAGGAATGTGTGCATACCAAATTAATAGGTATTGAGAAATCCAGATATAGGTCCAGAAAATGCTAAATGCAAACATGAACTTACCCAAATCGTGCACGTGCTCGTCGCTTACGAGTTTTAGATACCCTTGAGATTTAAGGTAAATTACAAACAAACCAATGCAGGTAAGGGCAGAAACCCAGCCTGTGGCAAAATTGTAAACACCAAATATGGTGCTAAACCAATGCGCATCTAGGCTCATGATGTACAACCATACGATTACAGAAAGGGTAAAACCGTACAATACTGCAAAGGCAGCACTCCAGCGAATGGATTTTTTAAAGAAACGGGTTTCGCCTTTATCGGCAGCATCTTCAGCTTTAGAAAGGCTGCGCAATTTGCGTCCTATCAAAACAAATATGATGGCCAAAATGGTTGGGAAAGCCAATAACATTCCAGTATTTAAAAAGCCAGATTTACCAGCAAGTATGTGGTCAAAACCAGCATCCCCTTTTTTCAATCCCAAATGCTCATAATGTGCCCAATGGTAAAGGTCGTTTTTGGCAATAAGAATTACTGCAAAAACCACCAAGAACGCCACAGGTACAAAGGTATAAATGGCTTCAGGTACGCGTTTAACAGCGGCACTCCAGCCGGCATTTGCAATGTATTGAATGGCTACAAACATAAGTGCAGCCAAAGAGATCAAAAGCAAATAGTAACCAATAATGAGCAAAGAAGCCCAAAAGCGCACCATTGGAGGGTGAGAAATGGATTGAATATCGATTCTAGGACCGAATTTTTCAGTTTGCACATTGCCATGTTCCATTTCATGCCCTGCTGCTTCATGACCAGCAACTTCGTGCGTTGCGGCATCATCATGATGTCCAGCAGCTTCATGTGTAGCTTCTGTATGTGCGGTAGCTTTTGAATGAGAAGCGGAATTTGAATCACCCAAAAAGGCAAAACCTACACCGGTGAGGATTAAACCTACTACTGCTAAAATAATGGAAATGGTTTTTGCTTTTGCAGGAACGCTAAACTGTTCCTGTACAATTTCTATATGATGTCCGTGTGCCATTGATTTTAGGGTTTAGTGTTATTGGTAGTGGTCATTGTAGAATCTTTTGCAGCAGGTTGAACAGATGCATCACCACCACTGAGTTCTTTTACATAGCGAACCACACGCCAGCGGTCCATTGGGTTTAGTACTGAAGCGTGGCTACCCATATTGTTTTTGCCATAGGTTAAAGTATGGTAAATTTGGCCAATAGGTAGGGTTTTGATGTACTCATCTTGGTAGTTGGCCCAAGCGGGTTTACCAAGGCGGTTGGGTTTAAACACCTCACCGTCGTTTCCACCTTTAGCACCATGGCAAGGTGTGCAATAAATGCCGTACATGTATTTACCACGTCCATCTTTATCTTCAAAATTGGCAGGGTAATTCAAACTTTTTGCAGCTTCATAACCTTCTGCAGTATTTTCATAAGGATAAAAATAATCTTCTTTATCTCTTGCGATGGTACCTTCAACAGGTTCGCGCATATTCATACCATAAGGATTAATGGTATTGCTATCACCTTGGCTGTAAGCTTCATATGCTTTTGAATAGACCATATCAGGAGCATACTCCCATCCGGGGCTATTGCCACGACTGGTGCAAGAAACCACAAGAATGCTCATGGTGGCTACTCCTAAAAATCCATATATCGTTTTTTTCATGAATTCTACTAATTAAATTGTGGTTTGTACTCCTCCATTACGTTCACGAACTTCAGTAGCGCCTTTGCTGCGCATGATGTCCACTATTTTGCTTTCGTTTACACCATCACCAGTTTCAATACAAATCACCATAGTATCGTCGGTTTGACGGTCGTGTAGCAATTCGGGTTGAATACCATGGAGCAGTCTGTTTCTGATAAAGAAAAAGAATCCCATACCGTAAGCTGTGCACAATACTGTGCTTTCAAACATAATTGGTATCCAGCTTGGGGTAAAACGTTCTGGTTTGTTACCAATATTCATGGGCCAATCGTACACATACATGTACCATATCATTAAACAAGCCAATGAAAATCCGGTTAATCCGCATAAAAAGGCAACCACAGAAAGGTTACTTCTTTTTACACCTATAATTCTATCCAATCCATGAACAGGATATGGAGTGTAAACATCTTGAATGTGAACACCTTCATGCACCAAAGCAGAAGAAGCGTCCATGAGTTTATCCTCGTCGTCGAATATGCCCAAAATGAGTTTGCGGCGGTTGCGAAGGCTGAGGTTTTTATCAATTAGTCCCATTTGTTTTCTACTTTAAATGTTATTCGCGATTTCTTAAAATTGTTTTTACCTCAGACATGTTGATCACAGGCAAGAACTTGGCAAACAAGAAGAAGCAGGTAAAGAAAATTCCGAATGTTCCTAGGAACAACCCTACTTCCGTTAACGAACCGCTGTACATTACCCAACTTGATGGCAGGTAATCTCTGTGCAATGAGGTTACGATAATTACAAACCTTTCAAACCACATACCTACGTTTACAACAATACTCATCATAAAGATAAACCAAGGTGTAGTTCTGGCCCATTTGAACCAAAATACTTGAGGCGCAATTACGTTACAACTCATCATGCTCCAATATGCCCACCAGTATGGTCCGGTAGCCCTATTCATAAATGCATACTGCTCATATTGAACGCCTGAATACCAAGCGATAAACAACTCTGTTAAGTATGCAATACCTACCAATGAACCGGTAAGCATGATAATTTTGGTCATGGCATCTAAGTGGCCAATGGTGATGTAATTTTCGTAGTTCATTACTTTCCTAGCTACAATAAGCAATGTAGCCACCATACCGAAACCAGAGAAAATTGCACCGGCTACGAAATATGGAGGGAAAATAGTGGTATGCCAACCTGGTACAACCGATGTTGCAAAGTCGGTGGATACAATGGTATGTACCGACAATACAAGTGGAGTGCTCAAACCAGCAAGGATCAAAGAAACCAATTCATAACGGGCCCAGGTGCGGGTGCTGCCTGTCCAACCCATTGAGAAGAAACGGTAAAAGAACTTTTCGTATTTGCCTTTCACTTTATCGCGGATGGTTGCAATATCAGGAATAAGACCAATGTACCAGAACAATAAGGATACACTGAAATATGTTGAAATCGCAAATACGTCCCACAACAATGGTGAGTTAAAGTTTACCCAAAGTGAACCGAATGCGTTTGGCAATGGAAGTGCCCAATAACCTACCCAAACACGCCCCATGTGAAACACAGGGAACATGGCTGCGCAAATTACCGCAAATATGGTCATTGCCTCTGCCGAACGGTTGATACTCATCCTCCATTTTTGGCGGAAAAGCAACAGAATTGCAGAAATCAAAGTACCGGCGTGACCAATACCAACCCACCAAACGAAGTTGGTGATATCCCAACCCCACATTACAGACTTATTGATGTTCCAAACACCAATACCTGTCCATAGGGTCCAGAACAAACTGGCAACAAATATTCCCAAAAACACCAAAGAAAGGGTAAAACCTACTTTCCAAGAGGTTGATGGCTTGTTAAGAATGGGTCTGGAAATGTCCCTGGTAACGTCGGTGGCGGTTTTGCCGCCGGTTACCAATCGTTCCCTTATTAATGAATCATGTATCATCAGTTTTTCTAATTGGGGTTTTAAACGGTTTCAGTATTGCGAATTTTGGTCATGTACATTACGTTGCTTTGAACGTTTAGCTCTTCCAAAACGGTAAATCCGCGTTCATTTTTATACAATTTGCTGATTTCGCTTTCAGGATTGTTTACATCTCCAAATACAATTGCATTGGATGGGCAAGCACGCTGACAAGCAGTTTCCACTTTCACATCGTTTTTATCTGCACCTGAACGTTTGGCAGTTAGTTTACCTTCCTGTATGCGTTGTACGCAGAATGAGCATTTTTCCATTACACCACGTGTACGAACTGTTACATCCGGATTCAATACCATTTTACCCAATGGATTGTTGTAGTGGAAATCAAAATGGTCGTTGTCGTTGAAACGGAACCAGTTAAAGCGACGCACTTTGTAAGGACAGTTGTTACCGCAATATTTGGTACCAATACAACGGTTATAGGTCATTTGGTTCAAACCTTCACTGCTGTGGGTGGTAGCCAATACCGGACAAACGGTTTCGCAAGGCGCTTGAGAACAATGCTGACACATCATAGGCTGATGCACCACTTTTACATTTTCCCAATGGTTGTATTCACCTTTATCACCTTGTTTGTGGTCAATCGCTTTGATTTCTTTTTCTTTGGTTACATAGTTGCCATCAAACTCATTTTTAGCCGTATTGGTAAAAGAGTAATAACGGTCTATACGAATCCAGTGCATTTCGCGGCGAAGACGAACTTCATCCCTACCCACAACTGGAACGTTGTTTTCTAAAGAACAGCTAATGGCGCATGCAGAGCAACCTGTGCAAGCATTCAAGTCAATGGCCATTGCCCATCTGTGGTTTGGAGAACCGTCTTTTAGGTAATCGCGTTTTTCCCAAATGGTATACACATGTGTATCACCAGCGTTGTTGCCTGCTTTTTTGTTCTTTTTCCAATCGGCAAGTGTACCTTCTTTTACCAAATCACGGCCTTCAATGCTGTGGTGGGTTTGGGTTTGTGCCAAATGGTAAGTGTCATCAGCTTTGGTAATTTCAACACCAGAAACCACATAGTTGCGGTTGCCATTGGTCATTGACACCAAAGGATAGGCATTTTTACCTACACTGTCAGCCTCAATTTCTTTGCTTCCACCCACTTTGCCAGCAGCAGTTCTGCCATAACCCAAAGCTATAGCAGCGGTGCCATTTGCTTGGCCTGGTTGAATGATTACAGGAACACTGTTAATGGTTACTGAACCTGATTTAATATTTACAGTATCACCTTCAGCAATATCATTTGCAGCAGCAAACGATTTAGAAATTGCTACATAGTTATCCCAAGTTACTTTGCTTACTGGATCTGGCAACTCTTGCAACCAAGGGTTGTTGGCTTGAGAACCGTCGCGCATAGCTACGTTGGTAAACAATACCAAGTCCATACCACTGGTTTTGGTGTTGATACCAGCAGCCAATGATGCAGCAGCACCTGTATATGCTGGCACTGTTGGTGCAACAGCTTCTGCAGTCCAAACACCTTCGTGCAAGCATTTGTTAAAGGCTACATTGATATCACCAGTTAATTTGCTGCTCCAATTGTTCTTGATATAAGAATAGTAGGGAGAAGTGTGGTGTTTTTGAGATAAAATACCTTTGTCCTGGAAAGGATCTTTTTCCAACACAGGCAAAGCGCCTGCCCAAGTCAACAAGCTAACTTGTGCCTGACGGGTGTTGAATACAGGAGAAATTGTAGGTTGGGTAAATTGATACAAACCTGCTTTAGGTTCGCTATCGCCCCAGCTTTCCAAATAGTGGTGGTCTGGACAAACGTATTCGCACAATCCTGCAGTTTCATCTTTGCTAGAAGCAAAAGATACTGAAAGAGATGCCTTTTTAATTCCATTTTCCCAAGCTTTAGCGTTATCGGTATACACCGGATTAACACCGTAAAAAATTACAGCGGCCACTTTTCCAGCTTGCAAATCCAACATTAGGGCGTTGGCATCTTTGTCAATACCTTTATACTGGTTGCTATAATTGGTTAAATCTATGGTTGTGCCATAATTCTCCAACATCATATTGATGGCATTGGTAATTTGTTGGCTATTGGTGTCGTTGCTTCCACAAACCACAAGTGATTTGCCTTTGGCGGCCAATAGTGCATCACCTGCTTTTGCAATAGCATTGCCCGCTGCTTCAGCAGTTTGTGCGACTGGAATTTGGGTTGCACCGGTTTTGTTGGCAATATAATTGTGCAAAGAAGCCAAGTACAAGCCAGTTTTTGAAGCGCCAATTGGAAAGCGGTAATCGGCATTGGTGCCCGTCATGCTCATGGTGCTTTCAAATTGGATGTGCATAGACATACCTTTATCCATTGAAGGAATGCGGCCTGCTGCATAGCCTTTGCTATATTCTACTGGAGAAATCCAAGTACCTAGGAAATCGGCAGCAAAACTCACTATTACTTCGGCTTTGCCAAAGTTGTATGAAGGGATTACTGCTTTGCCAAAGTCGGCCATATTCGCACTCAGAATACCACTATAAGAAATGGCATCATAGGTTACATGTTCGGCAGTGGTATATTTGGTTTTGAAATCTTCAATGGTTTTTAAAGTACTTGGACTGTTGATGGTAGAAGACACAATAGCGATTCTGCCATTTGCAGCAGCGATTTCAGCCAATTTCTTGGAAATTGCTGCATCTATCGCTGCCCAATCGGTAACCTCAGCCCCATTTTTCAATGGATTGGCCAACCTTTCAGTATCGTATAAAGAAGCGATACTGCCTTGACCTTGGGCACACAAACCACCCAAAGAAATAGGAGAACGGCGATTGCCATCTACCTTAATAGGGCGGCCTTCACGCACTTTTACTTCAATTCCACAACCTGTAGAACAAGCTCCACATTCAGAAGAATAGTAATTGGCAACTCCCGGAGTAACGTCTTCTGGTTTTACCAAATAAGGCACTGCATTGCGCACAGGGGTGCGGTAACAAGCAGCCAGTGCAACCGCAGTTACACTAAAACCAAAGAATTTTAAGAAATCACGGCGGTTGGAATTCAATTCGAAACCATCTTCACTCAAAACTTCATCTAAGGGAAGGGCCTCAGCAAACTCATTTTTGCGTGCAGCCAAAAATTTTGGGTCTCTGGCTAATTCCTCTTCGCCTTTCCAGTACTTTATAGTGTTGGACATTGTTTGTTGTTCAGTTTAAATTAATAGTGACATTTAGAACACTCCAAGCCACCGTTAAGCGCAGGGGTTACCCTTACTTTTCCGTCGGCACTGAAATATTTGCTCTTGTTTTTGTTCGCTTTTATATCTGCTGTTGCTTTTTCGTGCAAAGCCTTGTAGTAATTGTTGTTCTCTACATCCACACCGGTGTTTCTATGACAAGCAATACACCAGCCCATTTGCAATGTGCTCCATTGTTGTACCACTTCCATTTTTTCTATAGGACCGTGACAAGTTTGGCATTGTAATTTGCCCACTTTAACGTGCTGACTATGGTTGAAATACGCATGGTCTGGCAAGTTGTGGATGCGAATCCATTTCACCGGACGGGGATTGTTGCCAAAAGCTTCAGCTCCAATTTTCTCAGGATCGTAATCCAATGCTGCATAGATTTTTTTGATCTCTGCAGAAATCTCATCCGTAGTGGCTGTTGATGCTTTTTGAACTCCTTTATGGCAATTCATACAAGTATTCAAAGCTGGAATACTTGCTTGTTTGCTGTATTCAGCGGTAGAGTGACAGTATTTGCAATCAATTTTCAAATCACCAGCATGCAATTTGTGAGAATATTTAATGGGTTGTGCAGGAGCATAGCCCTTTTGAACGCCCACCTCAGTAATACCAAATTTGTACAAATAACCCAATGCAAAAACCGCAACGATTGTGGTAATCAAAAGTGACATTACCACAGGGTTCATGTTTTGCATAGCGCGTGGCAACCACTTGCTAATCCATGGCTTGTTGCTTGAATCCAAAGGATAATCCAAAGGTGCTTGCTCTGCAGCCAGCCTCCTTAATGTAGATTTTACTTTAGAAAGGATAAGCAATACTACCAAAAACACACCTACCAATGACAACATCACATACATGTTGGCATTGCCTCCGGCTTGCGGAGTTGCAGCGGCACCTTCAACTTTAGGAGCAACAGCGGCAGGTTTGGGTGCTGTTTTAATGTACTCCAGAATATTTACGATTTGAGCATCACTCAAATTTTCGAAAATGTTCATGGCAGCACCACCATACTCTTTAAAAAGAGCATTGGCATCAGCATCTCCGCTTTCACGGAATTTCTTGTTGTTTTTGATCCACTGTTTTAACCACTCCTCAGAACGGCGGTCTGATACTCCACGAAGTGCAGGTCCAATCACTTTTTTGTCTAATGCGTGACAGCTTCCGCAGTTGTTGGCTTCGTAAAGTTTCTTTCCTTCCTCGGCATTTGGCTTGTCCTGTGCAGCTAAAATGTTCATGGAAACGGCAGAAATTGCCGCGAACATTAAGGACTTTAGGTTATTAATCATATAGGAATGAAGGCTATTTTTAGCGCTGCAAATATAGAATGAGGTCATTGCTGCGTAAAACTTTTTGTTAACACAATATCCAATTTGAAATTATTCTAAATAGGCAATCTATGTTATTGATATTTAATTTATTGATTTTAGACCTCAAAACACCGTTCAACCTTTATCAACCATCCTCTGTCGATATTACTGTAGAATGTACATTTAAAAATGCACCAGATTTGCATCATGATCCTGGGAAAAAAAGTGGCAGTTGTATTGCCTGCTTATAATGCTGCAAAAACACTCGAACAAACGGTTAATGAAATTCCTATGGACATCGTGGATGATGTAATTTTAGTGGATGATGCCAGTAAAGACAATACTTCTGATGTTGGCGCAATACTGGGAATTCAAAATATTATTCGGCACGATAACAATAAAGGCTACGGCGGAAACCAAAAAACCTGCTACAATAAAGCGATAGAAATAGGCGCCGATATTGTGGTAATGCTCCACCCCGATTACCAATACACACCCAAATTGCTGAGAAGCATGTGCAGCATGATTGCCGAAGGGGTTTATCCTGTTGCATTTGGAAGTAGAATTCTGGGCAACGGTTCTAGAAAAGGAGGGATGCCACTCTATAAATATATTGCCAATCGATTTTTAACTGCTTTTCAAAACATTATGCTGGGCCAAAAATTATCGGAATACCACACTGGTTATAGGGCTTATACTACTGATGTATTGAGAAACATTGATTACAATCAAAATTCAGATGATTTTGTATTTGACAATGAGGTAATTGCCCAAATTTTTATGGCGGGTTATGAAATTGGCGAACTCACCTGCCCTACCCGTTATTTTGAAGAAGCCAGTAGCATTAACTTCAGCAGAAGTGTAACCTATGGAATGGGTGTATTGCGGGTTTGTTTTCAATACCGTTTCCACAAATGGAAATGGATCAAATCCTCCCTATTTTAAATTATACCTGAATCAATACTTTTCGTATTGCAATACAGACACAGTTTTGTGTGCTGACAAGAATTTTTCATACTCTAGGTAACAGGCAAGGGCTATTTGGCTATAGTTCTGCGCTTCACTTTGAAAACGGCCATAACTGGTATGCCACAGTTTTTGAATCAAATTTTTGCCTTGGTAGCTGTTGGGCACCACCTGCATGGCCAATTTTACCGTAGTAGCACCGGCATTGTAGCAGTGCAGTGCAAGTAATTTAAACCACAAGGCCTTTTCATCTGCTGCAAAACCATACAATTCGCACCAGCGGCGGGCATATGGCACACATATTTCTTTGAACAACCGCGCAGCTGCATATGCACTGCGGTCAAAATTTTCGCGTTCGTCTACATACCTATCTACACGCAAACCGTACTGGGTTGCAACAAATGGCATAAGTTGGAAATGGCCATAAGCACCTGCTACGCTTTTGGCACGGCTGGTTCCGGGACTTTCAATTAGCAACACACTTTGAGCATAAAAAGGATCTACCCCCAAACTGTCGAACACAGTAATTGCCCTGGCCAATTTGGTGCTCACACCATTAAAATCATAAAACCATTTTTTACCCCCAGTAAATTTAATTCTGGTGCCTGCTGGCAAATTGTATTCTGTGCACAAAGCCACTCTTAAACTATCCAATTTATTGTGCTGCTCAAGTGTGTCTATAAAACCCCTTGAAAAAGTTTTGAGCAAAGTTCTGCTTTCAAAAATATTTGCCATACTGCTGTCCTTGCTTAAAGTAATAATACAACGCCAGAAATTGACTTCATTTAATGTATCCCATCCTTCAGAATTTACGCAGGGTATTTTTAAATATGCCAAAGTAATATTGGCATCGGTTTTTAATGTGGTAATTTCTTTATTGCAATATGATTTGTTTGGATTTTCAGAAGCTGCAAAACCCAAAACAACAATAAGAGAAAGGAAGAAATATCTTTGAAGTTTTACCATGTTTATATTGTTAAACGTTTTTTTCATTTGTTTTCTTTGGAACAATTGTTTTTTAAATATTCGGCGGCCCTAGCCTCGCCCAATCTGCTGCTTTTCCACCAGTCATCACACGCCTCATTTCCAAGTCCCAAATTAAATCGTGCAATTCCCCTGCCAAGATATGCATAAGCAGGCGATTCATTTCTAGATCTTATGGATCTTGTTAAAATACTATCGGCTTTTTTGTATTGGCCAAGTTGCAATAAACAATGTCCGTAATCTGCAAGCAGATTGGAGTTTGCTGTGTCTTTAAGCAATAAATCGTCGTAAATTCCTGCCGCTTCTTGAAAGCGTTTTAAATAAAAATAATTATCGGCTTTTAATTTTATAGCAGTTGTATTTTGAGGTTGGTTTAATAAAAATATGTTAATTTCATCCAAAGATTTCTCATAATTTTCCATATAATGATACACATTGGCCCTTGAAATATATAAAAAATCATACTCCGGATGCCTTAATATTTCTGCATTTAATACATCCAAAGCTGCTTGGTGTTTTTTGGTTTGTTGGTATACTTCAAGTAACATCATGGCATATTCTGAATCATCTAAAAATGCATTGCGCAATTGCAACAAATCTTTTTCTGCCACATCCCATTCTTTTATTTCTATGGCCAATTCTGCCCTATCCGCCAAAAATGAAATATCATTCGGATTGGCTTGAATAAATGTAGAAATATCGGCCAAGGCAAATTGGTAATTTCCAGTATACCTATAAGCCAAACTTCGGTTGTAATAAGCATCTATAAATGCCGTATCCAAATACAGTGTTTTGTTAAAATCAACAACTGCTAAACTGTAATTTTTTAAGTGCATGCGGCTTACTCCCCTATTGTACCAAAGCACTGCAAGCGCCGGTTCTAGTGCAATGGCTTGGTCAAACAATTTAATGGCCTCAGTGTATTTGCCAGCACTATCTGCTTTCAACCCGCGTTCTACCAATTCCACAACGGGTTGTGCTGCAACATTTATGCACCACATTACAAAAACTGTTAGCAAAAGACTTCTCACTTTTTTGGTTTTACCTATTTATATAGATTACTTGCAAATCTTTTACCGAAAATCAAAAATCAACACAATAAGATTTTAACAAATGAAAATAACATTTTATGGAGCAGCGGGTAGGGTAACCGGCAGCAAGCACATGGTTACCACAGATAACAATGAAAATATTCTACTGGATTGTGGCATGTTTCAGGGCGAAGGAGAAGAAGGTGATCTGTTAAACAGAAACTTTCATTTCGCCGCTGCCGACGTGGATTACGTCATTTTATCACATGCGCATATCGACCATATTGGCCTATTGCCAAAGTTGGTGAAAGACGGATTTACAGGACCCATTTTTGCCAACAGCGCCACCAAGGATTTGTGCCGACTAATGCTGGCAGATAGTGCCCATATACAAGAATCGGATTTGGAACGCATAAACCGCCGCAGGAAAGAAAAGAACAAACCTTTGTTGGAAGCATTGTACACTACAGAGGACGTTGATCAAGTGCTCAAACAATTTCAAACCGTTTCTAATGAAAAAGAATTTACAGTTGGTAAAAACACCAAAGTACTCTTTACCTCCAATGCGCACATTTTGGGCAGTGTTTCTATCAACCTTACCCTTATGCGCAACAATGGTTTGCCCGTGCGCTTAACATTTAGTGGCGACATCGGTAGGCCTGGAGATGATATTTTGGTAGGACCCGATGCGTTTCC
>JADYZD010000137.1 GCA_020853295.1 Bacteroidia bacterium
ACCAAAGTCTCCAATAAATACCTGACTGCTGTTTTGGGCAATTTCTTCCCAATCCTCATTGCCTGCATTTGCAAATGTTGTGGTGTCGGTAATTTGGCATTGGGAGCTGTCAAATAAATACAAGGCAGCGGCATTTCCGCCATCTGGCATGCACCAAATTTTCTGATTCACTAAAATGCTACCTGAAACTTCGGGAATGGCTACCAAATCGCATATTTTGCGCACTTGCGCATTCAACATTGCACTAAAGAGCAAAAATGCTATGAGCAATCCATTTCTCATTTCTTATACACTGCACTGCCATTGATATAGGTAGCAACCACCTTTACTTTGGGTATTTTGGCATCAGGCACGGTAATTAAATCGCTGTTGGTTACTACAAAATCGGCAAATTTGCCCACTTCCAATGATCCTTTATCGGTTTCTTCAAAACTGGCAATTGCGGCCCAAAGGGTCATACCCCACAATGCACTTTCACGGGTTAAACCTTGATTGGGAATAAAGGGCTCTTTTAAATTGCCCGCTGCATCCAATCGGGTAACGGCACTGTAGAAGGTTTTAATGGGTGATATGTCTTCAACCGGGAAGTCGGTTCCCAAAGCTACAATGCCGGCTTGTTGCCTTAGAGTTTCATAAGCATAAGCACCTGGCAATCGGCTTGCACATATGCGTTTTTCTACCCAGGGGGCATCACTGGTGGCATGTGTGGGTTGCACACTTGGGATGATGTTGTATTCTCTAAAGTAGTGAAAATCTTTGGGGTCAATGATTTGGGCATGTTCAATCCTCCAGCGCATATCTAAGTTTTTGCCAATTACGCGTGAAAAAGTTTGTAATGTAATTTTATTGGCACTATCGCCAATGGCATGCACGCACACTTGAAATCCTTTTGAAAGTAGGAAGTTGGAATAGGTATACAATTGTGCAGGACTGCTCAGCAAAAGGCCTTTGTGTCCGGTTCTGTCGCAATAATCCGATTTGAGCAATGCACCTCTTGAGCCCAAAGCCCCATCAAGGTAGAATTTTACCGCGCAAACATGCATGCCAGGGCTTCGGAGAATTCCATTTTCTGCAATCCAAGCCAAATTATTGTCGGTGGCACTGAGCATGGCATAAAAACGCAAAGGCAATGCCCCTTTGTCTTGCAAGTTTCTCAAGAATTGCACATCTTTTACATCAACTCCGGCTTCAGTAACCGTGGTTAGGCCTTGTTTGTAGCAGTTTTTTGAAGCAATGTCTATGGCCTCGCCCAACTCCCAAAGTTCCAATTCAGGAATCTGTTTTGAAACAACATCCACTGCATTGTCTATGAGAATGCCTGTAAAACCCCCATTTTCAGTTAAAAATTCGCCTCCTGAAATGGGTTGCTTTACATCCAATTTTAGTTCCCTAATTGCCGCAGAATTGATCCATGCTGCGTGGCCATCAATTCTTTGCAAAAACACAGGGGTATTGGGAAATGCAGCATCGAGCATTTCAATACTGGGATAGGATTTTGAATCCCAGTCATTTTGATCCCATCCACGACCAATGATCCATTTTCTTTTGTTGTTTTTTGCAAATTCTTTGGCTTTTTTTAGTGCTTCAAGTTCACTTTTAGTGCCCACCAAATTGCATTCTTTTAGTCCTTTTGCATAGCCTAAAAAATGGCTGTGGGCATCAATAAATCCGGGGTAAATGAACTTGTTTTTGAAGTGGACTCTTTTGGCTTTGGGGTATGCGGTTTTTAAAGCTTCCAAATTTCCGGTTTGGATGATTTTGCCATCCTGAACGGCCATGGCTTCAACCTGCCGAAAAATGGTATCTGCCGTATAAATTTTCTTTGCACTGTATATGGTAATTTCTTGCGCCAATATGGTATTGGAACACAGAAAGCAAAAGCTAAATATTGATGCAAGGATCGATTTTTGAAGGATTCGGTTTTTGAATAACATGGGCCAATAATTTACAGGAGCAAATTTGGGGATTAACATTGGGTTTTCGTCAATGAAATGTAAGAATATGACATTAGTTACCTCAAGGCTTATTAGAAATGTGTAGATTTGACCTGAATAAATCATCTATATAATGACGACAAAACAGGGCAGTAGGTTAATGCGAAGGGTGCTTTTTTTAGAAATCACCGGATTTATCAGTTTGGCCATAACCGCCTTGGTTGTGTACATGCTCTTTACGCTGAAATTGATAGATACCAAAACGTTATTGGCCCCCGCAGCCGGATTGTTGTTGGTATTTGTTTTTATTGTCCTCACCATTCGTTATGCCCGAAGGGATTTGCATAAAATTCACGAATTGCATGCAAGGCCGTTTTACAAATTTGGTAGAATATTCATTTACTTATTGGGTGCCATTATGCTGGCATATCCAGTATACCTTATCTTTACGCATGAAGATTTTTTTGGGACTATAGGTGCCATCATTTTGGCGGAATTGATGTTGGTTTTGGGCATTTTTACCCTTTACTACAACTACACCCTGAGCTATTTAATAGGAAAGGAGCATTTGCACGGACATGGTGTTAGGCTCGCAGATTTATTTTTGGTGGTTTTGTTTCCAATTCTATTGGTTTCAGGCACCATTTACTGGTTGTTTAGCCAAGAGGCCAGTACTACAGCCTCTGGTAAGGCTGATTTTGAAATGAGCAGTGCTGCAATAATTGCTGAGTTTGAAAAAAGTGATTCACTTGCTACCAAAAAATTTGTAGGTAAAAATGTCCTGTTTGGAGGCGTAGTGGCAGAGGTTGCTGGAGATTCAGCAAAACTTTTAAAATTAAATACCGGTGTTGAAGGATTTACTGCGAACTGTGCATTCGATAAAAGCCAGTTTGCAAGTGTGGCTAAAATTAATGCTGGAGACAGTGTGGTTGTGCAATGCAGCTGCTCTGGGATGACCAAACCTGAGGGAGAAATGGATATGCTTTCTGAGTCCAGTTTGGATTTGGCTCGATGCGCAGTTCAAAAAGTAGTGCCCATAAAAAATAGTGGCACGGAAGTTGAAAAATAGTATATTAGTATAACACCAAAATAATAAAATCATGAGAAAGAAATTGATAGTAATGGCCGCTTTGGCATTGGGGTTCGCCACAATAGCAAGCGCACAAGTGTATAAAACCAGCACTGGAAAAGTGAGTTTTCACAGCCACACCAATGTGGAAGATATTGACGCCACAAATAACGCTGTTGCGGCAGCCTTGTCTGCGAGCACTGGGGCTGTTGAAATTTCAATTTCTGTAAATTCTTTTCAATTTAAAAAGGCATTGATGCAAAAGCATTTTCAGGAGAATTATATGGAAACTTCGAAATATGCCAAGAGTACTTTTAAAGGTAAAATTGTAGACAATACTAAAGTGACCTATACCAAAGATGGCACCTATGCCGTATCTGTGAAGGGCACTTTAACTATGCATGGTGTTGCCAAAGAAGTTACCATTAAGGGAAAAGTAATTGTAAAGGGCAATAAAATCACCTTAGTTGCTGATGGTAAAGATTTTAAAGTGAAGCCAAAAGATTATGGTATTAAAGTTCCGGCAAATAATGCAGCGCAAATTGCAGAAGAAATAGAAATTTCTGTAAATTGCGAGCTCACTAAAAAATAATGATATTGAATCACAAAATATTGAAAGCAGTGGTATTATGTACCACTGTTTTTGTTTGTGCAAACGCAAGTGCTCAAGAAGACAGCATGTCTATGTTGGAAGATGGGCCAGCTCCAGTTGAAAAAGTACAAAACAGCTTTAAAACTACTAAGGTGATTAACCTACAAAGTTTGGAGGTTACGGATGCTGGGGTTTTTGATTTTAAAGTAAACCACCGTTTTGGGCCAGTAAATTCTGGGGCTTATAATGCTTTCGGGTTGGATGGGGCCATAACTAGGATAGGCGGCGAATATGGTGTAATTCCCAATTTAATGGTGGGCATGGGTCGCAGTTCGTTTGAAAAAACCATCGATGGGTATTTTAAGTACCGTTTTATGCATCAAAGAAGCGACAATTCTGTTCCCTTTACTGCTTTACTTTTGGGAAGCGCAGCCTACAGAAATGTAAATTTTTCTTTCCCCATAACTACAGTTGAAAGGATGGCTTATGCTGCCCAACTTATTTTGGGCCGTAAATTCACTGATGGATTTAGTTTGCAACTGTCACCTTCAGTATCACACTACAATATGGCATCGGTTGAAGTGCCGAATACGCAATATGCCTTGGGAATTGCAATGCGTCAAAAATTATCTACACGCACTACCTTGAATTTGGAATACATACCTGTGTTTTCCGAAAAAGGGAAATATTACAACAGCATCAGTTTTGGATTTGATATTGAAACTGGAGGCCATGTATTTCAATTGCATTTTACAAACAGCACGGGAAATAATGAGGCCAATTTTATTTCTAGAACAGACGGGGAATGGAGCACTGCTGGATTTAGATTTGGATTTAATATTTCTAGGGTATTTACAATTGTAGATCCCTCTAAATTCAAAAACAATTCTTACTAATTACTAGGCTTAGGTTTTTAGCTTGCTTTTCTTAGCAGACGGAAACAAAATGTTGTTCAATATTAAACGGTAACCCGGTGAGTTAGGGTGCAGGTTTAAATCGGTTGGAGGTTCGCCAACATGGTGTTTGTAATCCTCAGGATCATGGCCTCCAAAAAATGTCCAGGTACCTTTGCCCATTTCACCATGGATGTATTTTGCTTCTCCCAAAGCCGCGTTTTCGCCCATAATTAATACATCGCTTTTGATACACTTGGTATTATAAGCAGTAGTTTGCCCCATGAAGCCTTTAATGGTTTGGGTGTGGTTTTGGCACAAAATAGTGGGAACAATATCCCATTTGGCTGAATAATCGAATAACGTAAATAGGTCTTCTTCCTCTGTTACTGGCCTTAAGTTTGGATTTACATCAATACTGCTAAATTCATATTCTCTAGGATCCATTTCAAGAGTGAAGTTTTTAAAGGCAAAACAGTTGTCAAAATTCAACTTCGATTGGCAATCATCGGCAGCTGGAGAGCCATCGAACATAGGACCGCAGATATCCGTTTCAGATGCTGCAAGGGCGATATCATAGGTGTCGGTAGCGCTGCACATGGCAAAAAGGAAGCCGCCACCTAATGTAAAGTCGCGGATTTTTTGGGCCACTGCCAATTTCAGTTCACGCACGGATGCAAACCCATGTTTCGTGGCCATTGCTTCAGCTTCGGTAACCTCCGCCTGATACCAGCTTGCATCGGCAAACGATGACCAAAATTTGCCATATTGACCCGTAAAATCTTCATGATGTAGGTGCAACCAATCGTATTCCAACAATTTGCCTTCCAAAACCTCATCATCAAAAACAACAGTGTATGGAATTTCTGCATAGGTAAGAACCAAAGTCACTGCATCATCCCAAGGCTGTTTTGTTTTGGGGCTGTACACTGCAATTTTAGGAGCAGTGAGCATTTTAATGCTTTCCATATTTACCTCTGGATTGCTAATGGTGCTCAATATGCTATTGGATTCCGCCTCTGTGATGATTTCATAACTGATTCCTCGGATTTTACATTCATTTTCAATTTCCAAGGTTTGGGCAATCATAAAACTGCCGCCTTTATAGTTCAAAAGCCAATTTACTTCGCGGCCTTCTTGCTGCAGCACCCAAAATGCCAATCCATAACTTTTTAAATGGTCTTTTTGGCCTTCATCCATGGGGATGAGGATTTGAGCAGCATTTGTAATACCCACGAAGAAAAAGGCGCAAATTGTTAAAAATATTTTCATGCGATAATTACTCCCACTTTGTAACCTAACCATACCAAAACTGTACCTAAAATGAAAGAGGCAAAACCATAAGAAAAAGCCAAACGAAATTGGTTGTTTTCCAAGTACCTAAAAATTTCTAAACCCATGCCAGAAAAGGTGGTAAACCCGCCCAAAACGCCAATTACAAGAAATGCTTTGGTGGTGGGGTCATATAAAAAAGGGTAACAGCCACCTATAGCAAAGCAGCCAGCCATATTTACTAAAAAAGTGGCCCAAGCGAATTCACTTGCTGTAAAAGGAATGGCGGTGCCGAGCCAAAAACGCAGAAAACTGCCCATGCCACCTCCCAGCATTACAAGTATTGCAGTTTTTAAGCTCATACTGCAAATGTAATGCGTGTGAACCTTTTTGTAAACAGAACCTGTATTACTTTTGTTGCCACATGGAAACAGTGCTAAAAGAAGTTGTTCAAGAAACAGACCATGTAAAGCGGTTTTTTTTTGAAAGACAAGATGGACTTGAGTGGAATTTTATTCCAGGCCAATTTGTAGTTATTCACTTCCGACAATTGCCTGAATTTGAAAATACAAGGAGTTACAGCATTGCTTCTGCCCCAGGTAGTTCAATAATAGAATTGTGCATTAGCATTAAAGAAGAAGGAAAAGCAACTCCTTTATTATGGCAAATGCCAATTGGAAGTACACTTGAAATATCTGAACCACAAGGTAATTTTATTTACAAGAATTCTGAAGACAAAGAAGTTGTATTTATATGCACTGGAACAGGCATTGCGCCATTTATAAGTATGCTGCGTTTTTTTAAAAACTCCCATTTCCCAAACGGAAAAATCACCATGATTTTTGGAAATAAATTCAAAAAAGATATCCTCTATTTTGATGAATTAAATGAGATGCAAAAAAATGACAAGTTAACATTTATTCCGGTGTTGTCTAGAGAAGAGAATTGGACAGGGATAAAAGGGCATTTACATCAGGTTTATTTAAATGAATTTTCAGATGGTCGCGATGCCCATTTTTATGTTTGTGGTTGGGAAAACATGTGCAAGGAGGCTAGAGAAAATTTAAAAAACCTTGGATACAACCGCCGGCAATATTTTTTTGAACAATACGATTGAAAATTACTTTTTCAATTTGTCTTTGAATAGTTTTTTGAATTTATCTACTTTTTCTCCTACAACATAAGTGCAATAAGAATTGTTGGGGTTGTTTTTATAATAATCCTGATGGTAAGCTTCGGCTGAACTATAGTTGTTCACCATAGCAATTTCTGTAACAATTTTCCCATCCCAAAGCTTGGCTTCTTCTGCAGCAATTTTGCTTTGTTCTGCTATGTTTTTTTGCTCCTCATTCCTATAATAAATCCCACTTCTGTATTGGGTGCCTATATCATTGCCCTGACGGTTTAAAGTAGTGGGATTGTGTATGCGCCAAAATACTTCTAAAATCTCAGGATAGCTGGTTTTGGTGGTATCGAAATAGATGGATACAACCTCAGCATGACCAGTAGTACCGGTACAAACATCCTCATAACTGGGATTTACCACAGTGCCATTGCTGTAGCCACTTTCAACATTTATTACACCTTCCATTTGACGGTAAACAGCATCGAGGCACCAAAAGCAACCACCAGCTAATATGGCAGTATCAATATTTTTAGGGTCAGTATTCATTGTATCTTTAGTAGTAACAGATTTGGCAGTCGAATGGTTTGAGCTGCAACTGAAAGCCAGAGAGCTTATGCACAGCAAAACGAAATTTTTAAATTTATTGTTCATGAATTCGGTAATTGATATACGCAATTCCTATGCCCGATATCAATCCTACCAGTATGTCGGAAGGGTAGTGTTTTCCAGCGTAAAATCTTAAATACAAGGTGCTTGCACCAGTTGCAGCAGCTGCACCCAACCATATATTATGACCTTTTAATGACCCGGTACCATTTCTCATTAACCAAGCAGAAGCCACTAAACTGCCCGCTATTGCGCTATGTCCACTGAAAAAAGAATAAACATCATCGCGTTTGGAGTATTGAAAACCTGCTGCCTGTGTGTAAGGCCTGTTTCTCTTGGCTATCATTTTAATGGAATGGGCAAAATTGGCCGAAATCCAAGCACTTTGGGCGGTAATCATGCCTTTTTTAAATACTGCGGATTGGTTTTTGTCGAGCAAACTGATTCCACATAAAACACCTGTAGTGAGTAAAGTTACATCTGAAATCTTTGCAGCCTTGGAATTATAGCTGGTTTTTGCAGAACGGTCTATCCATCCAGCAGTCCATGTGCGCCCTGTAATTGGAATTTTTGGAGAACGAAATTGCAGGGTATAATTCAGTCCAGTCCACATAAGATTGGAACCCATGATAACTGCTTCTCGGTTTTTGACCAAATCAACATTTTGAGCTGAAACAGCATTTTCACTTTGAGAAGATGCAATAAAAAGGAAAAAAAATATGGCAATTTTGGCCCTCATTCGGCGGTAAAGTTAATAAAGGTTGATATCCTGTGCCCAAATTCCTTTAATTTACATTGGTTCCAGATAAAATTACGGTAATTTTGCAACCCTCAAATTTATTGATTCACATTAAATGAATAACACTGAGATCATATCGAGCATCAAAGCAAAAGCCAATGGTGTTTTTGAAAACCTTACAACTGAGGAATTGGTTGCTAAGGCAATTGAACGTAACGAAGGTGTTTTGGCTGATACCCAAGCCCTAGCTGCAGACACTGGTAAATTTACCGGACGCAGCCCTAAAGACAAATTCCTTGTAAAAGATGAGACTACTGAAAATGTGGCCTGGTGGGGAACTGTAAATCAGGCATTTGAACCTGCCAAGTTTGATGCATTGCTTCAAAAAGTAATGCAACATTTGGAAGGCAAAACTGTGTTTGCACGCCATGCATATGCATGTGCAGATCCAACTTACCGTCTGAACATTCATGTAGTAACAGAAAGTGCATATCAAAATCTTTTTGCTAAGCATTTGTTTTTGCGCCCTACTGCCGATGAGGTGGCAACTGCACCAACCGAATGGTTGATTGTTGCTGCTCCAAGTTTTCAGGCAAATCCTGAAGTGGATGGCACCCGCCAATCCAATTTTACCATTGTGAACATGAAACGCCAAATTATTTTGATTGGCGGATCGGGTTACACCGGTGAAATTAAAAAAGGCATTTTTGGCGTACTCAACTACATTTTGCCGCATGAACGCAACGTGTTGAGCATGCACTGCTCAGCCAATATCGGCCCAGCCAATGATACCGCCATTTTCTTCGGTTTGAGTGGCACAGGTAAAACCACCTTGAGTGCAGATCCAAATCGCAAGTTGATAGGTGATGATGAACATGGGTGGGCAGATGGTTCTGTTTTCAATTTTGAAGGTGGATGTTATGCCAAGTGTGTAAACCTTACCCAAGAAAAAGAACCACAAATTTGGTCGGCTATTAAAGCGGGTGCTTTGGTTGAGAATGTGCGTTTTAAAGCTGGCACCAACTCTGTGGATTACGATGATATTTCAGTTACTGAAAATACCCGTGTTGCCTATCCCATTGATTATATCGACAACATTGCAGTTCCTTCTGTAGGAGATGCACCAAAAAATATCTTTTTCCTTACTGCGGATGCATTTGGAGTATTGCCACCGATTAGCAAATTGACTCCGGGGCAAGCCATGTACCACTTTATTAGCGGTTATACTGCAAAAGTTGCAGGAACTGAGGCCGGTGTTACTGAACCTCAAGCCACTTTCAGT
>JADYZD010000138.1 GCA_020853295.1 Bacteroidia bacterium
AGCATGTTTACCAACAAATTGGCCATGCCCTTACAATCGCCATACCTATTGTTATATACATCAGCGCATTCTTCAGGCTTAAAACCTGCAATTCCGTCTTCAAACGCAATGTACCTGATATTGTCCTGCACCCAATAGTAAATAGCTTTTATCTTATCTTGATCCGTTGTTTTACCTGCAATTAACTTCTGTGTGAATTTTTTCAACTCCACAGTGTCGTTTTTCAATTGTTTTACCAATCCGTAGTACCAGCTATACAAACCCTCTACTGTGCCAGTCATGGGCACTTTAGTCTCTCCTTCTTGGGCGTAATTATACTGAATGAGCAAATGGGGATAATTGTAACTGGGTCCCCTGCCGCCCCTGTCATTTGTAAACGGTTTTACATTTTTAAACTCATAAGTAATGTACTTCATCCCTCCTGCTGGTTCTTTTTTGGTTTTTGCAGCAGTGGTGGTTTTCTTCTTCACAGGATTCCCATTTTCATCATATTCTACATCCTTAACCTGATTGGGCAGCATTTTCTTTTTGAGTTTTTTCGCTGCGCTGGTTGACTTGGTAAATGTTACACCCTCTAAATTTTTCTCTACAATGGTCACATCCAACCAAGCAGGAATAGCAAAAGAAACCACTTTGTGTTCTACAAAATGTTCCTCTGGTATATACACTGTAGTGTTGTACGTAATGTCGGGGTACTCATGCTCATAATCCACGTAAACATGGCTACCTACTGTAGGCAAATCTGTTGAAGTTCTAAAAATCTTCACATCGTTGTGAAAAATACCATCAGATTCATAGCTTTTAACCAAGTAGCTTGGTTCGTAAGAACCGCGTCCATAGTCAAATTTAAAGTTTCTAATGCTCTCACCATTGTTGTAAAACAAGCTTACCCCGTAATCAGAAAAATCGTTGAGTGAGGTAACACTGTAACTGTGTTTTTCAAGGCTCATGTATTTGCCGGGAGGGGTGCTATTGCGGTCGCGTTTGAGTTGCTCAATGTATTCAGCAAAATCATCATCATTTACAATACCACGGCCAGCTTTGCTTCGTGTTTCGTATTCCTCTTTGATTTTCTTGATTTCCGCATCAGAAAACTCATCATTAAGTTCAACGGCATAGCTCTTATTGTTTTTGGTCCATTTTACCTTTTTGAATTTCTTTTTCTTGGCATTTTGGGTTTTGGACCACTCTTCGTACTCCTTGTTTTTAGAAAACCCAATTTCTAGTACATAATCATCAATGACAAAATCCTCGTCTGGGTGTTGCTTTTGCAGCTTTTCACCCTCCTTAATGTCTGAGGCTTTAATGAAATTGGTTTCTCTGTGATAATACTCAACAAAGGGATTGGGTTTGGAAACACAACTGCTGAGAACAATGGCAGCAGATGCGAAATAACCGTATAATTTTAGCATACTTTAAAAAATATTCGGTAGCGAACATTATTTCAGAAACCCAATTTTCCAACACTTTGTTGGAAAACAAGTTAAAATAGGCAATTATGGCAGTTACATTCCAGCGGCTTTTGCCAAGACCCTATCAAGTCCCGATACGTCTTTGCCGCCAGCAGTGGCAAAAAACTTCTGGCCACCGCCTCCACCTTGAATTTCTTTTCCAAGGTCGCGAACAATTGCACTGGCATCCATATTTCTCGATGCAACAAGTTCATCGCTAATCATAACCGCTATGCCGGGTTTGGCATCAATATCATATACCAAAACACAAAACAAATTATCTACCACCTGCCTCAATTGAAAACACAAATTCTTGGCCGCATCTGCACTGGGCACATCTACTTTTGCCGCCAATCGGTTGATGCCATTTGCAGCAACCACTTGGGTCAATAAAGTGTCTTTAAGTTGTGATAATTTTTCATTCTGTAAAGATTCCAGCTCCTTTTTAAGGGCTTCATTCTCTTCCAAAATTTTGCCCAATGTATCAACCACATTTTTAGGTTGATTTAACAATTCTGCAACGGCATCATGCTCCGCTTGTAACTTCCGCATCAATTGATAAGCTTCGGCAGATGTCACAGCCTCTATGCGCCTTACGCCTGCCGCCACACTGCTTTCTGAAGTAATTTTAAAGAACCCCAAATGTGCAGTATTTTTGGTATGGGTACCTCCGCAAAGTTCAATACTGTATTTGGGATCAAAGGCAATCACACGAACAGTATCGCCATATTTTTCGCCAAACAATGCGGTTGCACCCATGGCTAATGCATCATTGTAAGCTACATTTCTGTCTTCAAAAAGTTGAATGGCCTCCATGATTTTGGCATTCACAATGTCTTCAACCCTTGTTATTTCTTCTACAGTTAATTTGGCAAAATGGGAGAAATCAAACCTCAAATATTTATCGTTTACCAAACTCCCTTTTTGTGCAACATGTTTTCCCAAAACATCGCGCAGTGCTGCGTGCAACAAATGTGTTGCAGAGTGGTTGGCTTCTATTAAATTGCGCTTGTTTTTATTTACAGTTGCTTTAAAATTTTGATTTAAATTTTTGGGCAATTTATCTGCAATATGGATGTGCAATTTGTTTTCTTTGGTGCAATCTAATATGGCAATTTGTTCACCATCTTCGCCCAATAAAATTCCAGTATCGCCCACTTGACCACCACTTTCAGCATAAAATGGTGTTCTATCAAAAACCAATTGAAATTGGGATTTCCCTTTGGTTTGAACCGTTCTATAACGGCTAATTTTTACCATGGCTTCTGTTTGATCGTAACCAACAAAAGCCTCTTCACTATCTGAAATCAGCACTTGCCAGTCGCCAGTTTCTTTTACTGCATCTGCCCTACTTCTGGTTTTTTGAACTTGCAATTCGTCCTCAAATCCCACCATATCCACCTCTACCGATTTTTCACGGCAAATGAGTTGGGTAAGATCTATGGGAAAACCAAAGGTATCATACAATTCAAAAGCAGTAGCCCCATCCAAGGTTTTGCCTGGATTCTGTTCAAAATATTGGTTAATAATTTGGATACCGTTACTTAAAGTGCGGAAAAAAGAAGCCTCTTCCTCTTTAATAACCCTGGCTACAAATTCTTCTTGTTTTTTCAGGTATGGAAATACATCATTAAAATAATCGGCAACTGGCGAAACCAAGGTATGCAAAAAGGGTTCAACTATTCCCAAATAGCTATAACCATATCGCACTGCCCTGCGCAAAATGCGACGCACTACATATCCCGCGCCTGTATTTGCTGGCAATTGTCCATCGGAAATGCACAAGGCCACCGCCCTAATATGATCTGCAATTACCCGAAGTGCAATATCCTGCTTTTCATTTTCGCCATAATTCTTACCACAGATAGCAGATGTGGCTTTAATGATGTATTGAAATACGTCGGTGTCGTAATTGCTGTTTTTTCTTTCAATTACCCTCACCAAGCGTTCAAAACCCATCCCTGTATCTACATGTTTTGCAGGCAAAGATTCCAGTGATCCATCTGCTTTGCGGTTGAATTCCATAAACACATTGTTCCAGATTTCAATAACATCAGCATGATCTGCATTTACCAAAGTAGCACCACTAAGTTTTTTTCTTTCCTCGTCTGTCCTGCCATCAAAATGAATTTCTGTGCAAGGTCCACATGGGCCCGTATCGCCCATTTCCCAAAAATTGTCTTTTTTATTGCCTTTTAGAATCCGTTCCTCAGGCAACCATTTCATCCAAAAATCGAAACTTTCTTGGTCAAACTTTAAATTTTCCTTTTCATCACCCTCAAATACAGTAACATAAAGGCGGTCTTTATCCAAACCATAAACGGTGGTTAACAGTTCCCAGGCCCATGCAATGGCTTCTTCTTTGAAATAATCTCCAAAACTCCAGTTGCCTAGCATTTCAAACATGGTATGGTGGTAGTGGTCATGCCCTACCTCTTCCAAATCATTGTGTTTGCCA
>JADYZD010000139.1 GCA_020853295.1 Bacteroidia bacterium
GATGCTGCCATGAGTGCCCTTACCAGAGACCTTAGGGCAGATACCTTAGAAGCTCCGAAAGAATACTCCAAATATACCAAATTGGCCATGACGCCTCATTTAAGCACACAACTGTATCTTGCCGGTGATGCTGCACTGGTATGGAAGAAAAACCAGTTCAATGCCAATTTAAAATACCAACGTATTGCGCCTGATTACAGGAGTTTGGGAAGTTATTATACCCAAACGGATATTGAAAGAATTACCATTAGCCCCGGCTATACCCATAAAAAAGGGATTATAACAATTAACACCAGTATAGGCAAGGAACACGATAATTTGTCGAGTAAGAAAATATCGCAAACCAGCCGCACTGTCGGCAGTGCCATGTTGTCGCTGCGTCCAAAACCCCATTATGGTGCCAATTTTCAGTATTCCAATTACGGAACTGCCCAAAAAGCAGTGACCAAATCCATTAGCGATACCACCTTGCTGAATCAAGTAAACAGCAGCATAGTGGTTACCCCATATTATACTATTATTGGCAAAAACGCTAACCATACCTTTACGTACAGCTTGGTGAACCAAGAATTGAATGATAAAAACAAAGTACAAAGCCAAAACTTTAGCTTAACGGTTATTAACCACTCTATCAATTACAGTTTTGGATTTAGCAAAAGCGGTTTGCGCGGAGACATTTCTTATTTTACACTCACCACCAGCCAAACTGCTGGCAAAACTGCGAGCAAAGGAGTGGGGCTGGGCTTGGGAAAATGGCTGTTGAAAAAGAAATTAAACAGTTATTTTTCTGCCAATGTAAGCACCAATTCTTTTCAAGGAAATTCAGATGGTTTTACCATTCAAAGCCGATGGACAAATGCATTTTCTGTTACTAAAAAAGACATTCTTTCACTCAATACTACATACACAAACAACCAATCAAAATCCAATGCTGTGGCCAAAACCTTTCAGGAATATTTGGCCACCATTTCATTTAACCATATGTTCTAAATACCCATGAAAATTAAACTATCAAAAAAAATATGGCTAGGTGTATTTCTCTTCTTAATGATGGGAAAAACCCTTGCTCAGGTAACTGTAAATGTGGTTTTAATTCCACCTTATTCGCCTTATTTCTCCGATTATTTGTCGTACGAAAACAAGGCAATTATTACCATTATTAAATCCACTACTTTTCCCAATTCCATTTATTTAAAGGGTTCTATAGTTGGAGACAATGGGGTATCCTTAATCACCAAGCCAGGGTATAAACCTGGCACCCCCATTGATTTGCCCAATGTAACCACAGTAATGAATGGTGCGGCAATAGGGGAGTATTTTACATGGGAAAATACCGAACTTACGGGTACCACACCAGCCAGTATTATTAGAAGCAATGGATTGCCAGAGGGCAATTATAAAGTATGTATTACGCCATACGACTATGCCAGCGATGCCCCAGTAGGTGTGGAATCCTGTACCAATTTTAAAATAGTACAAGTAGAGCCCCCAGTGCTATTGGGCCCTCCATGCGAAACCAAAGTGTTGCCCACTCCTTCCCAAACCGTAGTATTCAGCTGGAGTGCAGCCCCAGGTGCACCGCCAAATGTGAAATATGTACTTACCATGGTGGAATTGGTGAACAATGATCAAAATCCTAATGATGCATTGAATGCCGCTACTACACCTCCATTTTTTGAAAAAGATTGCGGTTCTTCTACCGTAAATGTATACAACCTTTCAGACCCAAAATTAACAGTAGGCAAATCTTATGCATGGCGCGTGCAAGCTTATGATCCCAAAAATATTACCGCTTTTAGAAACAACGGAATTAGTGAAGCATGTAAATTTACTTACAACAATATCGGCGAAACAACCACCTTCTCTGGGCAATCCATTGTTATATCTACACCCAATTGCAATGCTAATCCGGATACGGTTTTTGTGAGTGAAGAAACCGATGCCATGTGGTCTTGGTTGTGGCAAGCACAAATTGACCATCCTGAATTGATTGGAAATCCTGCGAAATTGAGTTTTGGTGGCAGACGACCTTTTAAATATGTGGTGGCATTTCGCCCTGGCAAAGGGTACACTAGTAAAGGTACTTTGCCAAAGTTTGAACTGAATGCAAAATCCCAAAATTTGAACCAAACTTTAAAACAAATACAGGATTTAAAATTATTGGGAAACCGTTTAAAAATTCAAATTACTGCATTTGATTCTGCTGGCGGAAAACTTGCCGACACGTCTAGCTGTGATTTTGTAATTCAAGCAGTTAAAGAGTCCTCTAAAAAACAAATGATAATTAGTGGTAAATTGAATTACAAATTTACCAATGGTACCCAAATCAATCCTGCAAACAATACATTGCTGAGTTTTCAGGTAAATCCCAAGAAAATACTCACCAAATCTGAAACAGATCCTATAGACCATTCTAGGCCTTATGTAACCATTTCCACCAATGAACTTGGGGAGTTTTCTGCTACCTTAGATTTACAACCTGGTGATACTGCAACCCAATTGTTGGGTGTGTTTATAAGAAGTCCTTATTACAGTCAGTTTCCAGAGCCCATTAAAGTAAATTTAAGTTATCAAAAGCAAGATCCAGTAACCAAAAAAATGGTGAATTACGGACAAAAAGATACCATGAATTTGGGCTCATTGGTGACTACTGTTTACAGCTACGATTTACGGGTAGTTATGGGCAAAGGATTCCCTTCTTTTTATGTGGATTCGCTATCCAAAAATATTTACAACAAAGATGTAAGTATTGATACACTGAGCATCAACCCACAGTCGAAAATAAAGGCTGGAATGACAGTGAAATTGTACCGCAAAACCAAGTCGAAATTTATTCCATATTATGAAGCGGGAAAATTGGTAAAAGGCACACCCGATGCCGAAGGTAAAATAGCGGTAGCCGAGGGCAAAACCATCATCACCAAAAATAGTAAAGGGGAAGATGAAACAATAGTAGAATTTAAGGAATTAATTGTGAATATGTCTGCTGAGGATAAATATTTTATTAAAGCAGTGATTCCGGAGAAAAAGCAAAGCCAATATTGGTCGCCTTACGGTA
>JADYZD010000140.1 GCA_020853295.1 Bacteroidia bacterium
AGGTGATATTTTGGTAACTACTCATCACAGCAGCAATCACTGCCAAATCTATGGCTGGGTCCTCTAACCTTAAGCCACCTGCTATATTGATAAATACGTCTTGTTGGCCCAAGCGGAAACCGCACCTTTTTTCTAGAACGGCCAACAGCATGTTCAAGCGCCTAAGGTCAAAACCAGTAGATGAACGCTGGGGTGTGCCATACACTGCTGTACTCACCAGAGATTGCACCTCGAGAAGCAGAGGCCGAATTCCTTCTAGGGCGCATCCAATGGCAATACCGCTTAATTGTTCTTCTCGCTGCGCCAACAAAATTTCGCTTGGGTTGAGCACAATCTCCAATCCGGCACCCGACATGCTGTAAATTCCCATTTCATTGGTGCTCCCAAACCGGTTTTTAAGTGTACGCAAAACGCGGTAGGCATGCTGCCGGTCACCTTCAAATTGAAGCACGGTATCTACCATGTGCTCCAGTAATTTGGGTCCAGCGATACTGCCATCTTTTGTTATATGGCCAATAAGGAAAACAGGAACATGGTTTTCCTTGGCATACTGCAGCAACTTTGCAGTGCATTCCCTTATTTGAACAATACTGCCCGGTGCACTATCTACAGCATCTGAATACATGGTTTGAATGCTGTCTATTACCACCATTTGGGGTTGGTAAGAGCCCAAAATTTCTAACACATGCTCCAGTAAAGTTTCTGTAACTATTGCACAATCACTGCGCACTTCCCCCAACCTGTCGGCCCTAAGTTTGATTTGTTCTTCACTTTCCTCACCACTGATGTAAAGTGTGTTGATTTTACTTTGCAGGGCAACTTGCAGCAACAAGGTGCTTTTGCCAATTCCAGGTTCACCGCCCAATAGAACAACTGCTCCGGGCACCACACCACCACCCAAAACCTGATTGAGCTCAGAATCGGACAACTGCAACCGGAGTTGTTCTTTGGTGCTGATGTCTGCGATTTTCACCGGTACAGCCAATTCTTTTCTTGAGCTTTTGCTCCAAGTGGTGTTTTTGGCCTGAACCATTTTTTCTTCGGTAAACGTGTTCCATTGCTCGCAAGAAGGGCATTTGCCAACCCATTTGGGGCTTTCAAATCCGCAATTTTTACAGAAAAAAGTGGTTTTGGTTTTGGCCATAAGTGCAAAACAAATGTATTTTAAGGAGAATGAACTTTTTAGAAGTCAACATTGTTATTTAGATTGAGTATAAATAAATCAGATAACCTTTGTAACTTTGCAGCAGTATGGAAAAGAGTCTTGAAAACATAGTAACAGTGTACGCAGAAGCAACGCCAAACCCGGCGAGCATGAAATTTGTAGCGAACAAAATGTTTTTGCCAAACGACAGTGCAGATTTTCGCACTGCCGCCAGCACAGACCGGAGTCCATTGGCCAAAGCCTTGTTTGAAATGCCTTTTGTAAACGGGGTATTTATCATGAACAACTTTGTGTCTATTACCAAAAATGATGATTATGAGTGGTTTGATTTAATTCCAGATTTGAGGTCCTTTTTTACAGAATGGATTGAAGATGGAAAAGAAATCGTTTTGCAGAACCAAATCTTATCGGAAGAAGAGGAAGGCGAAATTGAAAAGAAAATTAGACAGTTGCTCGATGACCATGTGAAGCCTGCAGTGGAAATGGACGGCGGTGCTATAGACTTTAAAAGTTTTAAAGATGGCGTTGTAACTGTGCAGATGAAAGGCAGTTGCAGTGGTTGTCCATCATCTACTATGACATTAAAAGCCGGTATAGAAAACCTATTGAGGCGCATGGTGCCCGAGGTGCAAGCGGTAGAGGCAGAAGCTGTTTAAAGAGGTTGTTTTCAACAATCTGTGCATCTAAACTTATTTTTTTAAGCATATTATTTTACTAATTCGCATGGATGTGTTATTTTCGTAGTCCGGAGAATGAATTTTAATAGTATCAGGACAATATTATTTATTGCCCTAACTGTACTGGTCTCCCATGCTCGAGCCTCTACATTTTATGTAGATGGCGATTTTGGCAACGACGCATGGAATGGCAAGTTTGACTCGTACAGCAGCGGTGTTAATGGCCCTAAAAAGTCCATTGGAGCTGCGCTTGCAATAGTTAGTGATCAAGACATCATACAAATTACAGGTGCTGCTTATTTGGAATGCCTAACAGTTACCAAGTCGGTAACCTTTAGCCTTTTAGACAATATTTCAGTTAAGTGCATCGTCATGAATGGGGTAGGCAAACGAGCAACCATTCTTGGGGGCCGAGATTTGGTGGTTACCGATACCATTCGATTGCAAAACGGAATCATCGACGCCTCTGGCACCAACAACAATTTGGTTGCAGGTGTAAAATGTAGTGTTACAGGCGGTTCCAGAACCAGTTTTGTCGACAACAAATTGCACCGTGTAAATAATCAAGTATCCGTTACTGCATTGTATTATCCTGTTGGTACTGGTGCAGATTTTAGGCCAGTGTATGTCAATTTTAAACAAAGCAATGGAAGCCAAAACAGGTATTGGGTAACTTCTTTTGCAGTGCCTATTGCACCTATTAACCTGCCACCAGGTATAAAGAATATATCCAAAGTACATTATTGGCATATGAGGCATGGCAATGTCTCCACTCCATCAGGCTTTGTTTACCAAGCCGGATATGATTCTACCAAAAATGATGATGAGGTTTTTGATCCCAATAACCTTCGTATAGTGGCATTTCAACCTTTAATCAATGCTTTTATCAATTTGGGTGGAAAAGGTACTACCCGTTTTATTGGGAATATCAAAGCAAGCAATTCCACGGATACAGCAGGCATTTTCACCCTGGCCAATGTTTTTGGTGGAACCAATACTCTGGGCCGAAAAGAACCTGTTTCAAAGTTTGGATGGGTGGGTAAATGTGTAAATGCACCCATACAATTCAGGGATTCTTCCTTTTCCCATAAATCTACAGTTACAAAATGGTTTTGGGATTTTGGAGTTCCCGGCAACTCCGACACATCAAGCCTAAAGCAACCCAAATTCACATATACCGGAGTGGGTCCATTTACGGTAACTCTAATTATCACAAACAGTTTGGGTTTAAATGACACTTTTAGCCGACCTATTACCCTGAAAAACGGTCCGGATGCCTTGTTTTTAAAGGGAGATGACTGTTTTGGCAAGCCTTTGACTTTTTTGGATGGAAGTACCATAGATCCACCGGATACAATTAACACCCGCATTTGGAGAATGGGAGATGGGAATACACGATCAGGCAAAGCATTTAATTACCAATATTCCAGCGCTGGAAAATACACCGTAATGCTCATCACTACTTCCAACTCAGGTTGTATCGATTCGTTTAAAAAAGACATCAATATTTTCAAAAAACCAACTCCTACCTTTACCGCACAGAATTTGTGTAGGTTCGATACTACCAAGCTTGCTGGTGCTGGCGGAACAGTTGGTGATACCATAAAAAGCTGGAGTTGGTTGGTGAATGATACATTTTTAGCTACGGGTCAGAGAATAGCAAGGGTATTCCCAAGGTCGGGTACTTTTCAGGTTTCTCTAGCAGTAGAATCACAAAGCGGTTGCTTAGATACATTAAAAAGGCCAGTAGTCATATATGCACTGCCTAAGGCATTGTTTTATTTGGATCAATTGGCCCCGGCGAATGATTCCATTCAGTGTTTTAGGGGCAATAAATTTACATTGGTTAATGCTTCATCTGCACTGCAAGGGCAGTTTATCAATTCAACTTTTTTCTGGGCAGGCTCTACCACTCCAGCTGGGGTTACTGGCAGTAGAAATATAGCAGGTACCTTTTCAGTGAAACTATTTACGGTTACCGATCGTGGTTGCAAGGACAGTATTACCCGCAACTACAGGGTAAAAGACTCGATAAAAGTAAATTATGGTGTGGCAACGTATTGTTTGCCCCAGCCAGTGGAGTTTTCCGATAGTTCTTCAGCAGCACCTACTGCCATTGCTTTTTACAAATGGTATTTTGGTGATGGAAATTTGGGTTCAGGTGCAAACGTTACCCATGCGTATGCCAGTGGAGGCAATTACACCACCCGATTGGTGGTAAATACTGTGGATGGTTGTGCCGATAGTTTGACCAGAAATATCAATTTAACCAGCAAACCTGCCATTAATTTGAATAAGGGCTTAAACAATCCCATGTGTCTCAATGATTCATTCAAAATTGATGTTACAGGCGGCAGTTATGTGCGCTGGCATGATGGAAGTGCATTGCGCACCCGATATTTCAAAAATCCAGGTTGGGTTAAAGTAACCGCGTATACCAGTCCTTTCTGCTTTGTTTCAGACAGTGTGGATCTGAAACAACTTCCTGCTGTGTTCCCAGATGCCGGATTAGATACTTCGGTTATCAGGGGCAGGTACATTATTTTAAAAGGTGATGGCGGGGTGAAATATGAATGGTTTCCAAGGGCAGATGCCGACAATCCCGATTCTGTGCGAACCAGGGTAAAACCACAAGTAACCACCATGTTTTACTTGAAAGTAACAGACGGTAATGGATGTTCCGAATTCGACTCTGTGTTGGTAAGGGTTACCGAGCCATTGTTTATAAGAATACCCAATATGATTACCCCAAATGGTGACAATAAAAATGACCAGTGGGATTTGCGTGAAGTGCCCAATATTGAAATTGGCAAAATTTCATTGTTCAACAGTGTGGGTGAGTTGGTTTATGAACTAAACGGGGGTTACGACCACACTTGGGTAGGCACTAGCACTGATGGTCAACCCTTGATTCGCGGTAATTATTTGTATATCATAGAAATTCCAACAGAAAAAGAGCCATTCAGGGGGTTCCTGCATATATCCTATTAATGAAGAAGTTCCTCATCGCCATACCTGTTTTCATGCTTTCGCAATTGCTGAATGGGCAACTGGCTACCCGCATTGATCAGGTTTATCAGGATTGGAGCCTCATCAATCCCTCGGCAATTAATGCTACCAATAAGTCTCAGGTAAGCATGTTTTATAACCGGCTTTTTACTGGAGTTAAGGGCAGCCCTACCAATTTAATGGCCAGTGCAACATTTCCAAACCCCGATAAACGGGTGGGATTGGGTTTTAATTTGGCACAAGAAAAAATAGGGTTTTCAACCCTTTTTAACGGTTATGTATCTTACGCATATACCTTACCAATAAGCAAAAAATCGAGAATGCATGCCGCGGCATCATTGGGTTTGTTGTCGCAGCGGTTCAACCCAAATGCAATAGATGTAATTAACCAAGATGATCCTTATTATTTGAGTTTGCAACAAGGCAAACCTGCCAATCGGTTTGACTTTAGGGTATCGGCTTCTTATCAATTAAGCGGATTTATATTCGGGGTTTCATCGGGCAGATTGGCAAAACCACGCTTCGATTTTGATTACTACAATTACACAGCACAGTATTCTTTGGCCAACCTCACAAATGCATTTGCTTCAGCCAAGATAAAACTCAATAAAGACATTACCATACAGCCATTGTTTACGGCCAATTTCTTTAATTTTAAAGACCCATTGGTGCAGTTTGGTACCAACGTGTATATGCGTGATGCTATTTGGATAGGTGTACACAGTGCAGGCAATAAAAACCTTTCCATTCAAATTGGTGGCAATATTAAAAATACCATTAAGGTAGGATATTCTTACTCTATGCCATTTGCTGCAAGTAGCAAATTATTGGGCTCTGGGCATGAATTTTATACTGCCATTCAATTGGGCAGAACTTCAGAATTGGTTTCAGATATGGGATATGAATCCATCACTTTAATTGGGGATGAGAACGATACCACTGGCACTGCAAACAACAATGGCTCTGATGGCCAAAAGAAAAGTGGCGAAAACAACCAAGGATCTGGAACCAATGTGATTTCAGTAGAAAGTATTAAACTGCGAAATGATACCATTGTTATTGGCTCATTTGAAGAAATTAAATTTCTAAAAAGCGGATATGACACCAGTAAAATATTATTGAAATCATTGGAACAAATCTATCCGCCCAATGGATATTATGTAACCATAGGTGTATTTAAAAATGAGGCAAATGCCAACAAGCATATTAAAAATATGTATGTAAAAGGGACTACCTCATACAAGTTTTTTATGCCGGAAAACCAATACTATTATGTGTACATTTTTAGAAGTGATACACCAGAAGAAGCGGATGTAATTAAATGGCAAGAACAGCCCGAGATTCTGGATATTTGGACAAAACGGATATACCGTAAGTAATCCAAATTTGATATTTTCGTATTTTTTCAGCAATTTGCCAGCTATAATATGACTGGCGATCAGAACCCTACACTTCACGACCCCGGATTTCAATCCTTGCATGAAATGTTTTTACATGCTGCAAATGTGATTCACAATCCAGAACACACCTATTTAATCAGAAAAGTCAAAGGCACTTGGGTAGAATATAGCTACCAATATGTGCTGGATGCTGTAAACCAAATTGCTTCCAATTTCCTAGAGTTGGGATTGCAAAAAGGAGATCGGGTGGCATTGGTTATGGAAAATTGCCCCGAATTTTATTGTATAGACCAGGCTTTACAAAAGCTGGGAATGGTAAACGTGTCCATATATCCCACACTTACTGCCGAAGAGACTGCCTTTATCCTTAATGATAGCGGAGCCAAAATGCTTTTTGTAGGGAACCATTTTCTACTTAAAAAATTCAAGAAGGTAGAGGGTATCTGTCCTGCGGTAATTCAGGTGGTTTCTTTCCCTGCAGATATTGAACAATCTGAAAAATTTGTAACTTATGATCATTTTCTTCAGTTGGGTGCAGAACTATTTCCAAAATGGAAAGAAAAGGCGGAACAAATTTTTAAAGAAGTGGGTAGGGAAGATGTTTCTACTTTTATTTATACCAGCGGAACCACGGGAGTGCCTAAAGGTGCCATGCTTACCCATGGAAATTTTTTAACCAATTGTTTTGACGCTATAGATTTGGTGCCAGATATCAATAAAAACGACAGGTACCTCAGTTTCTTGCCTTTGAGCCATGTATATGAAAGAATGGCTACAAACTATTTGGGGCAATATGTGGGTGCCCAAGTGGCTTTTAGCGAATCGGTAGATAAAGTGGCTCAGAACATTACAGAAATCAAGCCCACTCTTATGGCTTGTGTACCTAGACTTTTGGAAAGGATACACGACAAAGTGGTTAAAAATGCGCGTGAATCAGGCAAAACAAAGTTTGCCATTTTCAATTGGGCACTTAAGGTGGGTGAAAAGGCCAGAAATCAAAAAGATGCAGGAAAGTCGCTAGGGCCAATGTTGTCCTTGTCGCATTCAATTGCAGAAAAACTGGTGTATTCTAAAATAAAGGCAAAAATGGGTGGTAGGATGAAGCTTTTTGTGAGTGGTGGAGGTGCATTGCCCCCGCATGTAGGTGAGTTTTTTGCAAATTTGGGCCTAAAGGTTCAGGAGGGTTTTGGCCTTACAGAAACATCTCCATTTATTACTGTAAATGAGTTTCACCGTCAAGTATACGGTACGGTGGGTCGTGTAGCTCCCCGTCAGCAGGTGGCCATTCAAAATATTGAGACCAAGGAAATGATTACAGTTCAGGATTTTAAATCCTTCAAACCTGATTTTGCTTGTATTGAAGGAGAGATTTTGGCAAAAGGGCCCAATATTATGAAAGGGTATTGGAACAATCCAGAAGAGACAGCAAAAGTTTTCGATGCAGATGGCTGGTTTCATACTGGAGACATAGGTTGCTTTGACAGAGGATATTTAAAAATTACCGACCGGTTAAAGAACATGTTGGTGACCTCTTTGGGAAAGAACATTTATCCTACCCAATTGGAAAATAATTATTTAAAAAGCATTAGAATAGAACAAATTTTCATTATTGGTGATAAACAAGAATACGTTTCGGCAATAGTGGTGCCCAATAGAGAAGAAATGCAACCAGCATTGGGTTTGCCAGATTCCTATTTTGAAAATGCCGACCCCTTTATTACGGATGATCAGGTGAGGGAATGGTTGAATCCTGAGATTAAAAAGCTGTCTGAAAATTTGGCAAAATTCGAAAGAATTAAAGAGTTCATTATCAAGCGAAATCCTTTTAGTGTGGAAGATGGAGACATGACCATAACCCTTAAAATTAAGAGAAAAGTGGTGATGGAAAAGTTTGCCAATGAAATTGCTGAAATGTATAAATAAGTATACGATACACAAATTCATAGAATAAGTGTAGGTAAAAGTTGTGGTTTTAAAGAATGATAACCATACTTTTGTAGAAAATTTGCCAGGCTTTTGAACTTGAATCTATCCTTATTCCTAAGTACAATTTCCGGCTGTGGTGTAGGTGCCCTTCTATTTATGAGGTTGGCACACAAGTATGGTTTGCACGACCATCCTAATGGCCGCAGTTCGCACAGGCAACCCACCGTTACGGGTATGGGGGTGATTTTGGTGCTTGCATTTGTGATTTATCTTTTTTGGCAACCTTTCGAACTTTCGGGCAATTTTGTGTTGGGTTTCTTTTTGCTCACCATCATCAGTTTTTTGGATGATTTGTTCTTTTTAAAACATTCATTTAGGCTGTTTTTTCAGGTTTTTGCAGTGTTAATCATGGTTAGCCAGTTGCCATTTCACTCCTCTGGTGGTGAGGCCATTGCATTGGGCTTGGCAGCTGTGGTCTTTGGAGTTGGAGTATTGAATGCATACAACTTTATGGACGGCATTAATGGCATGCTTACCTTGCATTGCCTTTTGGTATTGGGTTGCATGGTTTATATCAATGAAAACTTGGTGGACCTTGAAGGGGCTAAAATACAGTTTACCAATACCCATTTCTTAATTGGAATTTTGGTGCCCATGGCCATTTTCGGATTCTTTAATATTCGCAACAGGGCTTTGGCTTTTTTGGGTGATGTGGGCAGTATTGGTATTGCCTTTATTATTCTATATCTCATGTACAATTTGTTGCTAACCACTGGCAATTATACTTATTTGTTGTTGTTTAGTGTATTTGGTGCCGATGCAGGATTAACAGTGGTATATAAGCTCATATTAAGGGAAAATATATTTGTGCCCCACCGGGATTTCTTATTTAAAAAATTGGTACACCTTAGAAAAATGCCGCATTTGGCGGTAAGCTTTTCTTATTTCGCAGCGCAGTTGATTATCAATGTTGCTGTAATATTTGGGTTTTCTAAAACGCCAAAACTAAGCACCCAAATGGCTGTGCTGTTTATTTTTTTAGTAATACTGGTGTGTGTATATATTTTTATGCAAAACCAAATGAGCAGAACCAAATCTGCACATCA
>JADYZD010000141.1 GCA_020853295.1 Bacteroidia bacterium
AACCATGCTGTGACCAAGTTTTTGTTTGTAGGGCGGTATGAGTGGCGCAAGGGATTTGACACCATGAATGCAGCAATTAACCAATTAAAATTGGACCCCAATTGCAAGTTCGAAATGGATTTCATTGGTAACATTCCCAAACATGCCCAATTGGATTTGGCAGGAATCCGGTATTTGGGTGAGTTGCGTGATGAAGAACGGATAAAGGAGGTATATAGCAAATGCGATGTGCTGATAAATGCCAGTTATTCCGAAGGCATGCCAACTGTAATTCTAGAAGCCATGGCAAGCGGAATGGCAGTAATTGCCACTGATGTTGGTGCATCTGGAGCATTGGTCAATCAGGAAAATGGCAGATTGATTCAACCCTATAATGTGGATGGACTTGCGGGCGCAATGCAGTATTTGTGTAACAAATCACTTTCAGAACTTCAACAAATGCGACTTGTTTCAGTTGAACGTGTGAAAAAAGATTTCAGTTGGGTACAAATTGCGGATAAACATATACAGGTTTTTAAACAAATTTGCCGAACGGCGTAATGTGTGGCATTAATGGCATATATGGATTAAAAGACGAGTTCAGAACCCGGGATTTGCTGGTGCACATGAACCACAAGTTGGAGCATAGGGGGCCAGATGCTCAGGGTATTGTTACGCGCAGTGGCATAGGACTGGGACATAGAAGGCTGTCAATTATTGACTTAACTGAAAATGGACGTCAACCGATGGCCAACATTTCTGCCAATATCCTTATTTCATTTAATGGTGAAATTTACAATTTCAAACAATTAAAAAAAGAGGTAAAGGATTATGAGTGGCGCACCGAAACCGATACTGAGGTAATTATTGCCTTGTACGAAAAATACGGTGAATCATGTTTTGAAAAATTGGATGGCATGTTTGCCATTGCCATTTGGGATGATAGAAACAAAAAACTGGTACTTGCGCGCGACAGAATGGGCAAAAAACCATTGTACTATACTTGGAATGAAGGCATTATGGTTTTTAGTTCAGAAATCAGGGCATTGCTGGCAAGTCAAATAATCAAACCTAGAATTTCTAAACAAGGGTTACAAAACTATTTACAATTTCAAACTGTGTATTCACCAGATACCATTTTAGAAGGCGTAAGTATGTTGCCGGCCGGTACTTATGCAACTGTTAAGGCGGGTATCATGGATTCTAAGAAGTTTTGGAGTTTAGATAAAGCAAAAGAAACCCATACCTTAACAGGACCTTATGATAAGGTGGTAAAACAGACCCGGGAATTGTTTTTCAATGCAGTAGAAAAAAGGCTGATAAGTGATGTGCCTTTGGGGGCATTTTTATCGGGCGGTGTCGACAGCAGTTGTGTTGTGGCAGCAATGGCACAGTTAAACCAGTCTTCTGTAAAAACATTTCATGTTTATTTTGAAAACGAGGACTTTTCAGAAAGAAAATATGCAGAATTGGTTGCAAAAAAATTCAGAACGGAACACCATGAAATTGAATTAACTGCAGCGGATTTTTTAAATGAAATTCCCAATGCATTGGCAGCAATAGACCACCCTGGGGTTGATGGTCCAAATTCTTATATCGTAAGTAAATACACCAAGGAAGCGGGAATTACTGTGGCTTTAAGCGGAATGGGTGGCGATGAATTGTTTGGCGGATATCCTGTTTTTAAATATTTAAAAACACTGAATAAATATAGAATTGTTGGAAAAACCCCTGTAATTATGCGGCAAACATTTGCCAAAATTATGAAAAAGCGTTTGCCTGAAGCACAACACAAACGCTTGTTACAATTTGCAGCATTAAAGCAATGGGATTTAACACATTTGTATCCCATATTCAGAACTGTTTTTACCAATGAAGAATTGAAACAGTTTGGAATTCAACCTATGGGTTACAAAGGCTTGGAATTGGACAGCAGCAACCCACAGAAAATACTTACAGAAGTATCTATTGCAGAGTGCAGAACCTATTTGGAAAATGTATTGTTAAGGGATACCGACCAAATGAGCATGGCCAGCAGTTTGGAAGTTAGGGTGCCATTTTTGGATAAAGATTTGGTGGAATTTATTTTGTCGTTACCCGATGATTTTAAACCATTAAAACCCCAAAAGAAATTGATTATTGACGCTATGGGAGATTTATTGCCTGAAGAAACATGGAACCGAAAAAAAATGGGTTTCACTTTCCCTTGGAAGCATTGGATCAATCATGAATTGAAGCAGTTTTGTGAAGAGCAATTGGAATATATGAGGCAAACAAATTTGGTAAATAGAAATTACATTGATCAACTTGTAGGTAGCTTGGAACAGGAAGTAAATGAAACCTGGTACCGTGTATGGAATTTGGTAGTTTTGGCGCATTGGATGCGCAAGAATGGAGTGGAAATTGACTAAGAAGAAGGTTATCATAACAATGGATTGGTTTGATCCGGCTTATAAAGCTGGTGGCCCTGTAATGTCTATTGTTAAGCTTATAGAGAACTTGCATGAATATTATGATTTTTATGTATTGGCGGGTTCAAAAGATTATGGCGATGATGCTGAAATGCCCAATCTGTCGCAAGATGAATGGATAGATTGGCGTGGTATGGCTAAAGTGTATTATTTAAGTGAGCAAGCAAAATCTAGGCGTAGAATATTTTTTATTTTAGATGAAATCGATGCCGATATTTACTATATACAAGGAGTTTTTTCACTCTACTTTTCCATATATCCACTGATATGGTGGCATCAAGCTAAAGAAGACAAAGTTATTGTAGCCACTAGGGGCATGTTTCATGCAAGTGCCTTAAAAGTAAAACGATTTAAGAAATTGTGTTTTCTGTATGCTGCTAAAATAATGGGTTGGTACCACCATGTTTATTTTCATTCTACAAACCCAGATGAAACCAAGCAGTTGCGCAAAATATTGGGGAATGAAGCTACTTATATAGAGGCCTCTAATTTTCCCAGAAGTATGGAGTTTAACAACGATTTAATGAAGTCAAAAGGCGAATTAAAATTGTTAAATGTTGCGCGAATTTCTCCTGAAAAAAATACCCATTTTTTATTGGAAATATTAAAAGATGCCAAGGGAAATATAGAACTCACCATAGTGGGAAACCATGCCGATGAATCGTATTACAATTTGTGTGTAAAACGCGCATCAGAAATGCCATCAAATATTAAAGTAAATTTTGCTGGACACCAACCCATTGGGACATTGCAAGGGTTTTACGACACGCACCATGTATTTATTTTGCCCACTACCGGGGAGAACTTTGGACACTCTATTATTGAAGCATTGTCATCTGGTTTGCCATGTATTATTTCCAATAAAACACCCTGGAATCAATTGGAGGATTCTGGTGCTGGATATAATTTGGAAAACGAGACTGGAAATTATTTGCCAGCAATTCAGCATTTTCTGGAATTGGATCAAAATGAATTTAATGTGGCACGAAAAAGTGCACTGGAATATTCTCAAAAAAGGGTGAATTTGGAAGAAATAAGAAATTCATATTTCAAGCTGTTATCATAATGGGATTTCCTAGTAATAAAGTAATTGGTATTATTGGCGGAGGTCAATTGGGCAAAATGCTCATAGAGGCATCGCGACCTTGGAATGTAAAGAATATTGTGTTGGAATCTGACCCCAATTGCCCAGCATCATTGGTTGCCGATGAGGTGTTGGTGGGTGGTTTGTACGATGCCGATAAAATTCGTGAATTGGCAGGCAAATGCGATGTTTTGACATTTGAAATTGAGCACATTCATGTAGATGTATTGTTGGAATTGGAGGCTGAGGGCAAACAAATAATTCCATCGCCGAAGGTATTGAAATTGCTGCAGGACAAAGGCATTCAAAAAGGGTATTATTCTCAATTGGAGTTGGCCACGGCACCCTACTTTTTGGTAGAAAATCAAGCCGAGTTGCAGCAAGCGTGCAAAGCCTTAGGTGGCAGTAAAGTGGTGGTAAAAAACCGAGTGGGCGGATATGATGGCAAAGGAGTTGAAATTGTGGAGTGTGCCGATATTCTGAATGGAGCTTACAATTTAAAAGCCGCCTCTGTAGTGGAATATTTTTATGAAGGGGTAAGCGAATTCGCGGTAATTGTTTCAAGAAATGCCAATGGTGATATTCAGACATTTCCATTAATAGAAATGTTTTTTAATTCCCAGAGCAATTTGGTGGAGTTTTTATTTTCACCTGCAAGAATTTCCCATGAATTGGAGATAAAATGCAATCAATTGGCAATAGCGGCTGTAGAAGGATTTAATGGAGTGGGTTTGTTTGCTGTTGAATTGTTTGTAACTGCAACAGGTGAAGTTTTGATTAATGAAATTGCCCCACGACCACACAATTCCGGGCATCATACCATAGAGGGCTGTTATACCTCTCAATTTGAACAGCTGAACAGAATACTTTTGGACTTGCCATTGGGAAACACCTCCTTGGTGCAGCCTGCTGCAATGATCAATTTGGTGGGAGCAGAAGGGCTTACAGGAGCCTACCAGTTGAAATATGAAAATGAACTAATGGAAATACCCGGAGTGTATGTGCATATGTACAACAAAAAAGAAATCAGGCCCAATAGAAAAATGGGGCATATTACTGTGCTGGCCAATGATTTAAATCTGCTTTTTGAAAAGGCAGAAAAAGTGAAAGATATGAGTGGTTTTGCTCAGGTAGATTGACCAATTATATAAAGATTTAAAGAAAAGGGCCAACAATTTGTTGGCCCTTTTCTTTGGTGTTTATTTGACGTTATACCGTCATAATTTCTTTTTCTTTATGGGTCAAAAGATCTTCGGTTTTTTTGATGTAATCATCAATTACTTTTTGAACGCGGTCTTCCCCAATTTTTGCGTCATCTTCACTCAATCCATCTTTTTGCAATTTTTTGATGTTCTCATTGGCTTCTTTTCTGAGGTTGCGAATGCCAATTTTGCTGTTTTCCGATTCGTTTTTGGCCATTTTAACCAGGTCTTTTCTGCGGTCTTCGGTCACAGGGGGAATGCTAATTCGGATCACATCTCCATCATTGGATGGGGCAAAACCCAAATTGCTGTTAATAATTGCTGTTTCTATCGGACGAATCAAACTTTTATCGAAAGGCTGAATGGCCAAGGTTCTGGAATCGGGAGTGTTGATGTTGGCCACTTGATTGAGAGGGGTCATGGAGCCGTAATACTCCACCATTACAGCTTCTAACATAGCCGGATTTGCTTTGCCTGCGCGGATTCTGCCAAATTCATTAGAAGTATGGGTCAGGTTTTTTTCGAGCAAATCTTTCAGGTTTTCTATGATTTCAGATACAGTATTCATTCTGTGATTATTTGATAGGTGGCTGCAAAAATAGGGTGGAAAAATAGAGTATACAATTTTTGGGGCTCAACCATCGCAAGGGTGTTTTGGTTTGCGGCCGAAATGCAGTAATTTTGAAGAAATTTTCAAAAATGAATACCGTATTGATACTTGGATTGGGAACTGGTGAAATCGTTCTTATCCTTTTGGTGGTTCTTTTGTTGTTTGGCGGTAAAAAAATTCCGGAATTGATGCGTGGCATGGGCCGTGGCATTAGGGAGTTTAACGATGCAAAAGATAAAGTAACTACTGAAATTAAAAAGGGCATGGACGAAAAGCCAGGCGAAGAAAAAGCTTAATGGTTTACACCCAAATACAGGATATCCGAGCAGATTTGCAAGCGGGCAGGACTTCTTGTGTTGAATTGGTACGCATGTATTTACAAAACATTGGGTCCAATAAACACCTGAATGCTTTTTTAGAAGTTTGGGAAGAAGAAGCCTTAGAAAGGGCTGCCGCAATAGACCTAAAGATTCAGAACCAAACAGCGGGCAAGCTGGCTGGTGTGGTTATCGCACTCAAAGATGTGCTGGCATATAAAAACCACAAAGTTTCATCATCGAGCAGAATTTTAGAAGGCTTTGAATCTTTGTATACAGCTACTGCAGTGCAGCGCCTGTATGATGAAGATGCCATTTTTATAGGTAGAACGAATTGCGATGAATTTGCAATGGGAGCCAGTAATGAAAACTCGGCCTATGGGCCAGTGTTGAATGCTGCAGACCCCAGTCGTGTGCCTGGTGGCAGTTCTGGAGGCAGTGCAGTTGCAGTTCAGGCAAATATGTGCCACGCTTCACTGGGCAGCGATACTGGTGGTTCTATAAGACAACCTGCTGCATTTACAGGTACTTTTGGCTTAAAACCCACCTACGGTGCAATTTCCCGTTGGGGACTTTTGGCCTATGCCTCAAGTTTTGACCAAATAGGCCCATTTACCAAAAGCCTTGCCGATAGCAGGCTGCTTTTGGAAATCATGGCTGGTCCTGATGAACATGATGCTACAGTGTCTCAAAACCACAGCTTGCTTGGGTTTGATGAACAAGCGGGCAAAAAGTACAAATTTGCGGTAATGGAAGAAGCCATCAATCATGAAGGCATTCATCCAGATATTAAACAAATGACTTTAAACTGCATAGAGCAATTAAAAAATGCAGGTCACGAGGTTTCCTATTTTTCATTTCCACTGTTGGATTACATGGTTCCAACCTATTATGTGCTTACTACAGCGGAAGCGTCGAGCAACCTAAGCCGCTACAGTGGCATGTTATATGGCAACAGAAGCAGCAGTGCCACAGATTTGGAAAGCACCTTTACAAATTCGAGAACAGAAGGTTTTGGTGCTGAAGTGAAACGCAGAATTATGCTGGGCACCTTTGTTTTGAGCAGCGATTATTATGATGCCTACTACAAAAAAGGACAACAAGTAAGGCAGCTTATTAGGAAAAAGACCAATGAAATTTTGGACACTTGCGATGCCATATTGATTCCAACCACGAGTACACCAGCATTTAAAATTGGCGAAAAATCAAAAGATCCTATTGCCATGTATTTGGCAGACTTATTTACGGTTCAGGCAAATTTGGCGGGGGTTCCGGCAATTTCAATTCCATATTCTACTACCGCAGAAAACCTGCCTATGGGCATGCAATTGATTGGAAAAGAATTTGAGGAACAGAAATTGTTTGCTTTGTCGGATATCGTATTATCCAGCAAAACAAACGCATGATCAAAATCGCCTCCATTATTCTGTTTTTTATTTCATTGCCCATTTATGCAGATGGATATTCCGACAAGATTAGGTTGTTGGGCCAACACGGAATCCCATATTTTTATAATGAAGATGTAGAGGCCAATATTGAGAAATGGCAAAAGAATGAAAATGCCAATACTTCTGACATATTGGGCAGGAGTGTTTTGTGGTTTCATGAAATGGAAGTGGCTCAAAAAACCAATGGTTTGCCCTGGTTTATTAAATTTATTCCCGCTGCCAATACAGGCTACAACCACTTATTTGATGGCAAGGACGGAAACAAAGGAATGTGGCCTTTGAGTTTTGCAATTGGCAAAAAATACGGACTTACCCAAAATTCTTTTATAGACATGCGCCGGGATGTGGAAGCTTCTAGTGATGCAGCTTGCAAATATTTATCGGATTTACACAATATTTATAAAGATTGGCTAAAGACCATTACTGCCTTTAGGATTGGTGCCATTCGGCTAAATCAGGTAATCCGCCTGGCTGGGAATAGCTTGGATTTTAATGACATATACAAGCAATTAACCCCTACGGAAAGAGAACCCATTGTTCAATTTTATGCAGCTGTAACGGTGATGTATTTTAGGCATGAATTTAAATTACAGGAAACATATTATCCCAAAATAAATTCAGATACAGTGAGCACTACCCTGTCTTTGCCCTATGCTTTTTTAGAAGAGAAATTGGGAATAACACCCACATTGCTAAAAGAATATAATCCCCAATTTACACAAGAATTGGTACCCTGTTTTTTGGGAATTACCTATTTTAGGATACCGGTAGAAAAGAAAAAAGCGTACAATATTTTAAAAGATTCTTTTCAGATTTTATTGAATTATAAAGAAGCAGAACCCGAGGAAATTATTGTAGATACCACTGGAATTGTGGTGGATAGTTTTCCTGCAAATATTGCCCCTGTAACCCCGCCACCTGTAGTGGAAGTGCCGGTGATACCCGAAAGCAAGGTTTGGGTTTGGTACCGAATAAAAGAAGGCGATACTGATGCATTGCTGGCAGATATATTTGATTGCAGTGCAGAAAATATTCGCATGTGGAATGGGTTAAAAAATCAAGAATTGCTTACAAACCGGCTTATTAAATTTTATGTGCCTATTTCTAAGGCCGCTTATTACAAAGAACTGAACACTATTGATGGGCCTCAAAAAACCAGCATAGCTGAAAAAGATTAGAGCATGCAAAAGGGTTTTTTGGCCATCTTATTGGGTGTTGTTTTTCAATTAAATGCACAAGTATTGCCACCAGGCGCATACAGCATTAAAAGGGCCACTAACAGGGTTGTTGTTGATGGAAATTTAGATGATGCCGATTGGAAAAAGGCACAAGTGACAGGAGGCTTTTACCAGCATTTTCCCTACGATACGGCACAGAGCAAAACCAAGACCCAGTTTATGCTTACTTACGACGACAAGGCCATTTATGCCGCCTTTGTTTGTTATGACAGAAGCCCAAACAAGGATTTTGTTTTACAAAGTTTAAAACGCGATTTTAGTATCAATTCTAATGATGCAGTGGTACTCACCATGAGTCCATTTTTGGATGGGCAAAACGGATTTTCTTTTGGGGTGACACCAGAAAATTCACAAAGAGAAGGGGTGGTTGAAAACGGGGGAAATTTTGGAGTTACAACAGCATGGGATCAAATATGGTATAGCGCCACCCGTGTGGTAAAAGACACCTGGTTTGCCGAGTTTGAAATCCCATTTAAGAGCATCAGGTTTGCAGACAACAATACCACCTGGGAAATTAATGTTGCCAGAACTGATTTTAAAAACAATGAAGTAAGCACTTGGGTGCAGGTGCCGCGTGTTTTTAATATCAGCCAATTGAGTTTTACAGAAAAATTGTTGTGGCCAGAAGCACCAAAACGAAATGGAAAAAACATTGCAATTATTCCTTATGTAAGCAATGTGTCTTCGGGCACTGCACCGTACAGCGAAGCTTTTAACAGCAATACTCCTAGGGTGGGGGCCGATGCCAAAATTGGACTTTCGTCTTCATTAAATTTGGACATAACCATCAATCCAGATTTTGCACAAGTGGATGTGGATGTGCAGCAAATAAACCTTACAAGGTTTAGCCTTTTCTTTCCTGAAAGGAGGCAGTTTTTCATAGAAAATAGCGACCTATTTGCCAACTTTGGTTTTCGGCATATTAGGCCATTTTTTTCACGCAGAATTGGCCTAGGAACTACAGGAAATATTCCAATAGATGCTGGGGCTAGATTGACGGGAAAAGTGGGAAACAATTGGCGCATTGGTGCTATGGCAGTGCAAACCCGCGATAGCGGTAGTTTTGAACCCGGTAGCCAAAATTATTTGGTGGGTGCCGTTCAACGCAAGGTATTTAATTCCTCTAATATTGGTTTTATTGTGGTCAATGATATGAATGGTGCTAGGGGTGTATTTGGAGATTCCCGACGCACAGTTTCTGGCCTTGAGTATAATTTACAGGGCAAAGAAAACCGCTGGGTAGGTAAGGCATTTGTACAGAAAGCTTTTGGTGACGGAATCGGTACAGAAAGCTGGTCGCATGCTACCTTTTTGCTCTACCAAACATTGAAATGGCAGGCCATGTGGAACCATGAATATGTGGGAAAAGATTTTAAAGCGCGCAGCGGTTTTGTTCCCAGAATTGAAAATTTTGACCCTGTAATTAACAAAGTAAGGTATTTAACTTACTGGCGATTGGAACCCCAATTGAAGCGAATATTTTACCCCAAAAACAAGGTGGTAAACAACTTTAGTTTTACAGTATACAACAGCAGTTATTACGACAGCATGGGCAGGCCCACAGAGAGTTACAGCTCAGCAAGTACAGGCATATTGTTTCAAAACAGTGCAGAATTTAGGGCCAGTATTGTTCAAAATTATTTTAATATTTATGTGCCTTTTATACCGGTAAGGAGCACTGGATATTATCTCTTAGGGAAATATTCTTGGATGGATGGATCGGTTGGATTTACGAGCAATAACAGAAAGAAATTAAATGGAATTGTTGATGTGAATTTTGGCAATTATTACAATGGAATAAGAACCGCTGTAAACGGCAGTGTGCAATACAGGGTGCAGCCTTGGGGCGTGTTTTCGCTAAGCTATAGACGAGAGAATATCAATTTGGGTGCAATAGGACAAAGTGTATTTGATTTAATCGGGGCAAAGGCGGATATCAGCTTTACCAGTATTATGTATTTTACTGCATTTTTACAATACAATACACAGGCTGATAATGTAAATATGAATTTAAGATTTCAATGGAGGTACCGTCCATTAAGTGATTTTTTTATTGTGTATTCTGAAAATTATTTGCCTGATTTTAAATCGAAGAACCGCACACTGGCGCTGAAGTTTGTTTATTGGTTTAATACGTAATACAAAAAAATTAGAAAATTAAATTCAAAGCCAGCAATGAATGTTTGGCCTTTTATACTATAAAATTATTGAGAAAATATTGTGTGGAACCCTATGTTAGGGATGGTATTTTAATTGCAAACCATGTATAAAATTTCTTAGAATTTGGTCTTGGCAAATCCTGTATTTGCGGTGGTCTGCGCTTCTAAAAAATGCGGAAATTTCATGTTCGCTGATTCTGAAGTCAACGAGTTTAAGAATTTCTTGGATGTCTTCATTTTTTAGAGAAAGGGCAATTTTAATTTTTCTGAAAATGATATTGTTGTCTAATTTCTTTTCTGAAACAGGAATTTCTCCATCTTTTTTGCCCCTGTTTTTTGCAATCCAACCGGTTAAAAAGAAAGCCAAATCTTCATCGGAAATCAGTTGAAATGCCTCATCGGTATCTTTTTTCAACCAATCACTGATTTGGGCACGGGTGGCCAGTTTACCACCTTCAGCAAACAATTCCATCATATCGGAATCGCTGAACTCAAAGGTATAGCGCAACCTGCGGAGGATATCGTTGTTGTTCATCAATTATAAACTAACTCAGTTGTTGCAAGCGAATGAGACCGGCATACAAACCATCGGCAGCCATCAGTGAGGCATGGTTGCCTTCTTCTACAATTTTGCCATGGTCCATTACAATAATTCTATCGGCATGCTGCACAGTGCTTAACCTGTGGGCAATAACAAAACTGGTGCGGTTTTGCATCAATTTTTCAAGGGCATCTTGCACCACTTTTTCGCTTTGGCTATCAAGGGCACTTGTGGCTTCATCCAAAATCAATATTTCCGGATTTTTTAGTAAAGCCCTGGCAATACTCAAACGTTGTCTTTGGCCTCCGCTGAGTTTGCTGCCCCGTTCGCCCACATTGGTGTTATATCCATTTTCTGCAGCTAAAATAAACTCATGTGCATTTGCCGCTTTGGCTGCAGCAATCATTTCTTCTTCTGTTGCCGCTGGATTGCCCATCATAATGTTGTTGCGGATGCTATCGTTGAACAAAATACTTTCTTGAGAAACTATGCCAATTAAGCGGCGCAGATCTTCTTGGTTAAATTGTCTGAGGTCGGTTCCATCCAACAATACTGCACCTGTATTCACATCATAAAAACGGGCCACCAAATCGGTTAGTGTGGTTTTGCCGGCGCCTGAAGGTCCTACTAGGGCAATGGTTTGGCCTTTTTCTACCTTTAAATTGATATCGTGTAAAACGTGGGTTTCGTTATAACCAAATGATACATTTTTAAATTCAATGGAGGAATTGAATACGGGATTTGCAGGGGTTACTGGGTCGCTTACCACAACTGGAGCATTCACCAATTCCTGAATGCGTTCTAGGCTTGCCATTCCTTTTTGACTGGCATATAGTGCACTGGAAAACCCTTTAAATGGGGGAATTAATTGGCTAAAAATGGCAAAATAAGTAAGGAAAAATTCGGGGTCTAAAGTTTTGCCAAAAACCATATTTCCCCCTATCCACAAAAGCGCGGCGGAAACAAGAATGGCAATGGTTTCAGACATGGGAGAAGACAAATCATACCTGCGCTGCACACCTATATTGTTGCGGGTATATTCCATATCTTCTGCTGCATATTTTTTACTAAAAAAAGCAGATGCATTAAAGCCTTTAATTACCCGCATGCCACCAATGGTTTCTTCAAAAGAGCTCATGAGTTTGCCAATTAATTGTTGGTTGCGGGCTGATTTTTTTCTTAACGAACGCCCAACCACACCAATAACCAAGGCAGTAAATGGCAAGAACAATAGAATATATAAAGTAAGCGAAGGTGAAAGGGCCACCAATGCACCCAAGAAAATGATAATATTTAAGGGTTGAAAATACAGGGCCTCTAAAGAAACCATAAGTGCAAATTCAATTTCCTTCATGTCATTGCTCATACGGGAGAGCAAATCGCCTTTCTTCTCTTCATTAAAATAAGCCACTGGCAATTGCAGGCATTTTTCATAAATGTCTACCCTCATTTTGCGCACGCTAAAATTGCGAATGAGCACCATAAAATTCATGGCGATATAACGGCATACATTTTTAAGAATGGTTACCACCACAAGCGAAATGCACAGAATCAGCAAGGCTTTTAGGGGTTCGCCTTTTACCATTTGGCTAAACCAAAGCATAAATTCATGGTATTTGCCGGTAAACCAACTGCCAAATTCAATTCCTTTATTGTCAATGGTGGGCACAGCTGCATCCTTGCTAAACAAGAACTTTAGCACAGGCATAATCAGCAGCAATGAGAGCAATTGCAGCAACACATAGAGCAAATTGAACACAAAATTGAGGAGGATAAGTCCTTTGTATTCAGTGGCATATTTTAGGAATTTAAAAACTGCTTTCACTCTTGGGCAAAATTACGCAAATTTGCTGTAGATGAAGGTTTATTTTATCGGTATTTGCCTGTTTGTCGGTTTGGTACTTCAAGGGTCTTGCAACAGCTCTGCAGCTGGTGTTGCAGACAGCACCTATATACAACAGTTGCTATTGGAGAGAAAGGAGAAGGACAACAGTTTTGCGGCTGGTGCAAATTCACCCTTTGCTGAACTTAAGGAAGACTTTACAGGACTGAAGTATTTTGACCCCAATAAAGATTGGAATGTATCTGGGGATGTCATTATTCCGGATACGACATATACGTTTGAAATAGTTGATTCAAAAGGCGGAAAGCGGTATTACATTTATTCCGGTACTTTTCGATTTCAAAAAGGCGGTAAAAAATATGGTGTACCCCTTTTTAGGGAA
>JADYZD010000142.1 GCA_020853295.1 Bacteroidia bacterium
TAAATTGAGAACCTGTAATTCTAAAGTTGCCAGGTTTCAACAAATTGGCAGCAGGTGAAGCTATAGCATTGTTGAGTAAAAAGTCACCAGTACTCCAACAAATAGGGTCTAACGGAGATTTGACCCATGTAACAATGGGTAGCGCATTTGCACGAAAAACAAGTGTGTCTATTGCCATACATCCTTCTGCATCTTTTACAGTAAGAATTAAATTTTTTGTGGTATCCACTTTTGCAAAAGTGTAAGAATTTTGTGTGGCCGCGCTGTCGGTAATTCCATTAATATTCCAAGAATACACCAAAGGAGATTTCATGGCATTTGAGGTACTTGTTGCCTTAGCTGTATTGTTTAAACACACACCAAAATCGGCACCCAAACTTGTGGTAGGCATGTCGGTGGTGATTTTGAAATATGCTGTTACCGGTTGATAATAATAATCATTGTGGTTAATAGAGAAAACGGCTTTATAGGTACCTTTAGGCAAGTAGCTTCTTGTGAAAGCTTTCTGGTTAGAGTTAAAAATTTTCTTGCTGGAGGCGGAGTCAAAAACCTCCCAACTGACAATCCCGTCCGAAAACTGCCCTTTATTAAGCGCCGCTTCGAATTTTGCTCCTGAACAAATTTGTCCTGGGGTGATTTTAATGGTTGCTGTGTCCAAAGTTTGCACAAGTACTTCAAAACTTCTTGAAGCTGTAACTGGCCGTGAACAGTAGTTGTCGTTTACGGATATGCTAAATACATATGGCACCCGGCTTGCATCTTTTTTGTCGGTCTCCCAACAAAAATCAATTGTGGCTTTGTTTACCGAGGTATCTCTGGTCAATGTCCATTTCGGTTTGGAACTGGCACCATCCCACGAAATAATGATGGAATCTTTGTTTTTTTGAAAAGGTGAAAACACTTTATCGTCTAGGGTAAATTTGGTGCAAATTTTATCTCCTGCAATTACTTTGTGTTTGAAGTTGCCCGTGATAGTAGGACTGTTGTTATAACCGCAATCGTCTTTAACAATAATCTGAACATCTCTATAGGTTTTTGAGATTGCCACATATTTACCGGTGGTATCTCTTCGCCATTCAGTGGCCTCTACAACAATAACAAACACCTCATCGCATTTAATGGGTGTGAATATTAAATCACCAGTTGATGGGTTCATGTAAAACCCTTTGGGTGGGTTTGTGGTAATATTGGGTGTGCATTTGATGTTTGATGGGGGGACACAATATGGTGTTAACGGAAAGTCTTCAGAAAATGGACTAATATAACCCGTTGTTACATTGGGCAATTTACCTATAGTGGGTGACAATTTGTAGGATAAACTGTCCATGTCGTTGGTGTCTTTCGCTGCCATACTCATGTAAGAGGCTGTATTGCAACACAAATAATTTTGCCAGTTTCTGCCAAATTGCACACTGTTATTGGTTTGGGTTTTGCATTTCCGAATATTGTCGAGCAGAAATAGGGAAGTGACCCAGAAATCTGAGTTTGAAGGTATTGTGGTTATAGTTGTAGTTCTGCAACACTGGCCTGCATAAATCAACAATTCTGTGCATGAAGAATTGGACAAAATGCTTGCAAAAGGCGATTTCGAAAAGTCGAGGGTGTCGGTGTATATGTGTTCTTCAAAACCATCACCAGAGGCAGCTTTATTTGCAGGAGAACAGGGCTTAGTGCCGCTAGTGCATACCGCAGATATATCTGTAATACTTCTGCGCTTAAAATTGGTCAATAAACCTGAACCGCAAGTGGTATTGCTTCCTGAACCTGCGCGCCAACCAATGGTGGGATTTTCGAGTTCAGTGCCCCTGCAATCTCTATACAGTTTTACATTAATGAGGTATTTACTGTTCCCCAAATACAAATACGTTATTTCACCACCAGCAAGGTGATTGGCGATAAGATTTTTTGAAGAAAAGAAGATAATTAAGAGTAAAAATAATGTTGCTTTATTTTTCATAATATGCTTTTAGTTTTAGTAATTGAAAATCAGGAAATAAGAGATTTTATTTTTGTAGTACTCAATTGAAATTATTCGCTGGCAATGGCCATTTTTCCACTGAGTACAACCGTTTCAATTTTAGACACTTGCAATTCCAATTGGTAAAAATAAATACCTGTGGGGAAATCCAAACCTTGGTTGGTTTTGTCGGTTCCTAAAAGTTTGCCACTTGCATCGTAAACCCTCATGGTGCTGCCTTTTTCCCAACCCATTACCCTAAAATGTTGGTCGATTTTAATGTTGGATATATCCAAGTTTGATATGGCATTGGTTTTCTGCCCTACTTTAACTTGGTGGGTAAAGGTATCCGCACAACCTTTGTCAGTAGTGCCAATTAATGCAATGGTATAAAAACTATCAATTGTAGGGTACACCAATTGGGGTGCAAAACCCGAAATTGAATTGTTATTGGGGTAATACATATACCATTTGTAGTTTACATTTTCACCAGAAGCAATGCTACTTTGGTTGTTGGTATTAAAATAGGGTGCATTTACTCCTGCGCTGTCTTTAGGGTCGGTGGTAAACGATACTTTAGGGGTGTGGTTTACAACCAAATTGCTTTGAATGTTGTCGGAACACCCTTTTTCGGTGTATTTGCAATCGATAAGCCAAGTGCCTGCTTTGGGTGTACCTTTTAGAAAATGCCCATTAATAAAAGCAGTTCCCCATTTGGATTTGGTGGTATCTCCGTTAAACGAACGGATGACAAATTTGCTGCCGGAAGTAGATGGCGCATTGTTTGAAACATTAAAAAGGTTTAACAGTTCGGCTTGGGGTTGGCCTTCGCAATCCGAGGCTGTAGAGTTGGCTGTTAACGAAGGTTCTGCAATAATAAAAATGTTGGAGGTGTCTTTTGTAAAACAACTTGTAACTTGGTCTGTAACTGTGAATTGAAAGGCATAAGTTCCAGCATAAAAATCATCGTTAGGGGCGCCAAAATTGAACCACCAATCAAAGCCA